>DASVQQ010000009.1 GCA_036389035.1 Jatrophihabitans sp. | reverse complement strand
CCGCCGATGAAGTCAGCCAAGGTGTCGGGCGGCTCGAGGCATCAGGGCTGATGACAGTGAGCGGCACGTGCTTTGCGCTCACGAGCGATGGCCGAGCGCTGGTCGCACGCCGTACAGGCGGTCTGTTCGGGCAGGTTCGCTCGGTACAGGCGCTGCTTCGTCGCCATGACCTCGTGGACCGGCGGTGGCGAGTTCCTGAGGGCGCACTCGACGCTGCCGTCGACGCCTACCATCGCGGATGGCGCAAGGGCGGATAGAGGCGGGTTCGCCAGGCTGGCAGACTGTCGGAGTGAGCAGCGAGCAGCCGTCGGTGGTCGCAGTCAGCCTCGATGGCCGGCACCGCTTCAGCAAGGCGCCCGTCGACCAGATCACTCTCATCGCAGGCCACGGGGTGGAAGGCGATGCGCACGCCGGGGCCACCGTCAAGCACCGCTCCCGGGCACGTTGGAACAAGACCCTGCCCAACCTGCGCCAGGTGCACCTGATGCATGCCGAGCTGTTCGACGAGCTGGCCGAGCAGGGCTTCGAGGTCGAGCCCGGACAGCTCGGTGAGAACATCACCACCCGCGGGCTGGACCTGCTCACCCTGCCCACCGGCACGCTGCTGCGGATTGGTCCCGAGGCGGTGGTCGAGGTCACCGGCCTGCGCAACCCCTGCGTCCAGATCGACCGGTTCCAGCCAGGCCTGCTCAAAGCCGTCCTCATCAAGGCTGAGGACGGCCGGCTGGTGCGCAAAGTCGGCGTCATGGGAGTAGTGGTGCACGGCGGTGCGATCAGCCCGGCGGATCCGGTCACCGTGGAGCTGCCGGCGCAGCCGCACGCCGCTCTCGAACCGGTCTAGCCGTCACACCCGGGCCAGCCCTCCGAACGGGTTCAAGCCCGTCCAAATAGCTGCGGCGTTGCTCGGCCGTTCGGTGCGCGAGCACCGGTGGCCACCCCTTAGACTGTGTGCGTGGCGCGCGGAGACGGCAAGCTGACCCATGAGCTCGACCCCCACGACCAAGGACCGCAGGACCAGTGCGGCGTCTTCGGTGTCTGGGCACCCGGCGAAGAGGTCTCCAAACTCGCGTACTTCGGCATGTACGCCCTGCAGCACCGGGGCCAGGAGGCCGCCGGGATCGCGGTGAGCGACGGTTCCTCGATCCTGGTCTACAAGGATCTGGGCCTGGTCTCCCAGGTCTTCGACGAGGCGACGCTGGCGACCCTTAAGGGTCACATCGCCCTGGGCCACACTCGCTACTCCACCACCGGCTCCTCCAACTGGGAGAACGCCCAGCCGGTGTTCCGCACCACCAAGGCCGGCACCGGCCTGGCCCTGGCGCACAACGGCAACCTGGTCAACACCGCCGAGCTGCACGAGGCCGCCAGCGGCAACGGCGGCCGTGACCGGGGCTCGCAGCTGGAGGCCACCACCGACTCGGACCTGATGACCGAGCTGCTGGGCGCCCATCCGGACCTCTCGGTCGAAGAGGCCGCGATGCGGGTGCTGCCCATCATCAAGGGCGCCTTCTCGCTGGTCTTCATGGACGAGCACACCCTCTACGCCGCCCGCGACCCCCAGGGCGTCCGGCCGCTGTCGCTGGGCCGGCTCGACCGGGGCTGGGTGGTCACCAGCGAGTCCGCCGCGCTGGACATCGTCGGAGCCTCCTTCGTCCGCGAGGTCGAGCCCGGCGAGCTGATCGCGATCGATGAGGACGGCCTGCGCTCGCAGCGCTTCGCCAACCCCGACCCCAAGGGTTGCGTCTTCGAGTACGTCTACCTGGCCCGTCCGGACACCACCATCGCCGGTCGGTCGGTGCACTCGACCCGGCTCGAGATCGGCCGTCGGCTGGCCAAGGAGCACCCGGTCGAGGCCGACCTGGTGATGCCGACCCCGGAGTCGGGCACCCCCGCCGCGATCGGCTACGCCGAGGCCTCCGGAATCCCGTACGGCGTGGGGTTGGTCAAGAACGCCTACGTCGGCCGGACGTTCATCCAGCCCTCCCAGACCATCCGGCAGCTCGGCATCCGGTTGAAGCTCAACCCGTTGCGCGACGTCATCCGCGGCAAGCGGCTGGTGGTGGTGGACGACTCAATCGTGCGCGGCAACACCCAGCGCGCGGTGGTGCGGATGCTGCGTGAGGCCGGCGCGGTCGAGGTGCACGTCCGGATCGCCTCGCCGCCGATCAAGTGGCCGTGCTTCTACGGCATCGACTTCGCCACCCGCGCCGAGCTGATCGCCAGCGGGCTGGACGTCAACGGCATCCGGGCCTCGCTGGGCGCGGACTCGCTGGGCTTCCTGTCCTCAGAGGGCATGGTCGCGGCCACCGAGCAGCCCAAGACCCGGTTGTGCCGGGCCTGCTTCGACGGCAACTACCCGATCCCGCTGCCCCAGGTGGTCGGCAAGCACGTCCTGGAGGGGATCGGCCGGGCGGTCAACGGCCCGGCGCAGGGTCACGACCCGGCGCATGCCAACGGCAACGGCTCGGCAACGGCTGGCCGGGAGCCCGATCGGGTCGAAGGCTTCGCCGGCGCCGAGTCGCTGCGCCTGACGTGAGCCAGTCGAGCGCCCCCGACTCCACCGCGTCAGACCTCGTCGGCTCAGACCCCGCCCGTCCCGCCCGGCTTTCTTATGCAAGCGCCGGCGTCGACATCGAGGCCGGTGACCGGGCCGTCGAGCTGATGAAGGCCTCGGTCCGGCGGACGGCCCGTCCCGAGGTGCTGGGCGGCCTGGGAGGCTTCGCCGGGCTCTTCCAGCTCGACCTCGCCCGCTATCCCCAGCCGGTCCTGGCCACCTCGACCGATGGGGTGGGCACCAAGCTGGTGCTGGCCCAACAACTGGACCGGCACGACACCATCGGCATCGACCTGGTCGCGATGGTGATCGATGACCTGGTGGTGGTCGGCGCCGAGCCGCTGTTCATGACCGACTACATCGCCACCGGCAAGGTGATCCCGGAGAAGATCGCCCAGATCGTGGCCGGCATCGCCGAAGGCTGCGTGCAAGCCGGCTGTGCCCTGGTGGGCGGCGAGACCGCCGAGCACCCCGGGGTGATGGGTCCTGATGACTACGACATCTCCGGCGCCGGCACCGGCGTGGTCAACGCCGACGCGGTGCTGGGCCCGGACCGGGTGCTGGCCGGCGATGTGCTGATCGCCATCGGCTCCTCGGGTGTGCACTCCAACGGCTACTCGCTGGTCCGGCATGTGCTGGCCGGCGCGGGGCTGGCGCTGTCGGACAAGCCTGCCGAGCTCGCCGGACGCAGCCTGGGCGAGGAGCTGCTGACGCCCACCAGGATCTATGCCCAGGACTGCCTGCGGCTGATCGCCGACGGCGGCCTGGCCGGGGTGCACGCGTTCTCCCACATCACCGGTGGCGGCCTGGCCGCGAACCTGGAGCGGGTGCTGCCCGCCGGTCTGAGCGCCCAGGTCGACCGGGCCACCTGGTCACCGTTGCCGATCTTTCAGGTGCTCGCCCGGGCGGGCGCGATCGAGCGTGCCGAGCTGGAACCGGCCTTCAATCTCGGCGTCGGGATGGTGGCAGTGGTGTCAGCCGGGTACGCCGAAGCCGCGCTGGAGCTGCTGGCAGCCCACGGGCTGACCGCCTGGCGTCTCGGTGAGGTCACCGCCGCCGGCCCCGGCCAGGGCCGGGTTCGGCTGACCGGCGACTACGCGGCCAGCAGCTTCTAGGAGAAGCCGGAGCTAGCGGGGACCGCGCACCCAGCTCTGCTCGTCTTCGATGCCGTCGTCGGCGTAGGGATCGCCGTCCGAGCCTGCCTCGGAGTAGCCGGGATCGGCCGGATGGCCGAGCTCCCGCTGGAGTGCAGTGAAATCAGTGCTCTGGGAGTTGTACTTCAGCTCCCGCGCCACTTTTTGCTGCTTTGCCTTAGCACGGCCGCGCCCCATGGCTCGACCCCCTCGCTCGCACGGTCATCCGGGCGGAGTCGCTAGGGAAGTCCGCGCCGGGAATGAGTATCAATTCGTAGGTCCGAGAGTACATCGCAGATCGGCCAGCTCACACACCACCCGGAAGATGCTCTCAGCGGGTGTCGCATGTGGTGTTGAGCACGTTGCAGGTGGCCCGAGCAGGAGCTCGCTAACCCGCCGTGTTTCTGTGATCACCAACTGTGTAAGAAATACAGGTTTATAGCGCTTCGATGCGAAATCGTAATCTAAGGAGTCAAACTTCACAGCGTGCAGACAAGAAGTTGCATCGGAAACTGGTGCATACTTCCTAGGACGTCGCAACGGGATGCGCGTTATAAATATCCAGGAAGGGGGCGAGGGTCAATGACCAATCCTCGTCAACGTACAGAGTCTGAGCCGCTGCTGACTCCGTCAGAGGTGGCGACGCTCTTCCGAGTGGACCCCAAAACGGTTACTCGTTGGGCGAAGGCTGGCAAGCTTACCTCGATTCGCACGCTTGGCGGCCACCGCCGCTACCGTGAGTCAGAAGTTCGCTCGCTACTCGAGGGAAACACCAACACCCCTGCCGAGGTGTAACTCACCGAAGCTTGCCGAACGCCGCAGCTCCCGCCGGGACTGCGGCGTTCGTCATGTTCGAACAGATTTTTGAGCCGGATTCAGTCCGGTCCCGCTGGGAGCCCGCGGACCGGGGTGCCCGTTCGCCGGCGCGCGGATGGCAGCCGTCGTCGCGGCGGTGACCGCCCGGCGGGGTAGGCCTGCAGAAGTTGGTCGGCGGCTTCCAGGGTGCGCCCCGTGGCCCACAGCACCGCATCCGAGCCGGTGGCGGGCGAGGCCATCAGGTCACTGATCTGGCCCAGCTGCGCCCGGCTCAGCTCCGCCTGGTGGAACTCATCGCCACACCCGCCGCCCCGTCGCACCCGTCGCACCGGAGCCGCCAGGGCGCTGGGCATGCCTCTGCCGCACCACAGTGGCTGCCGTCCGACGAGCCATCAGCCATCGCCGTCCGGGCGGACACCTCGACGTACCTCACTTGCCGGCCGCGTGGCGCGCAGCCAATTCGAGTGCGCCCGACGGCGAACAGCGGTTCGCGGCCAAATGCGGCAGGTGAGGAGAGTTGGAAACGCCCAACCGGTGCAAGGGTAGATCAGTGCTGCTTGCCGCCTGCCAGTACGACCCGCGCCCTAACTCGGGTGCCGGCGCAGTGTCGCGCGTGCGCGACGGGCGGCCAGTTGCCACCCAGCCATCATGACCGCCGCTCGTCAAGCGGCATGACCACAGTTCGCCGGTCTCGAAAGGAAAATCCAACAATGAGCCTAGTCCTGGGTGAACGCGCAATCGTTCTGGGCGCTGGCATGGCCGGCCTGCTGACCGCGCGAGTGCTCTCCGACCGCTACCGGCAGGTCCTCGTCATCGAACGCGACCCGATCGCCGAGATCGGCGAGGCGCGCAAGGGCGTGCCTCAGGGCAGGCACGCGCATGCCTTGCTGGCTCGCGGTCAGCAGATTCTGGAAGAGCTGTTTCCCGGCCTGCAACAGGAACTCACCGACAACGGCGTGCTGAGCTGCGACCTGGCCGGCAACCTGCGCTGGTACTTCAACGGCGCGCGGCTGAAGCAGAAGGATTCCGGTCTGCTCAGCGTGTCGGCTACCAGGCCGCAACTGGAAGGGTACGTGCGCCAGCGGGTCACCTCGATACCCAATGTCGAACTGCGCAATCTCACGGTGGTCAACGGCCTGGAGCGCACCGCCGACCACAGCCGGGTGACCGGTGTGCGCGTCACCGGAGTGGCCTCCGACTCCGAGCCCGAGGTGCTGACCGCCGACCTGGTGGTCGACGCCACCGGACGGGGCAGCCGCAGCCCGGCCTGGCTGGAGGAGATGGGCTACGAGCGTCCGGTCGAGGAGAAGGTCAAGATCGACCTGGCCTACACCACCCGGTTGTTCAAGCTGGGCACCGATCCGTACGGCACGGACCTGTCGATCAACTCGGTGGCCCACCCGGGCAACCCGCGGGGCGCGTTCTTCGCCCGCCTCGACGAGGACACCGCGATGCTGTCGCTGACCGGCCTGCTCGGTGATCAACCGCCTCGTGACGACGAGGGATTCCTGCAGTACGCCAAGTCCCTGGACGCCAAGGAGATCTACCAGACCGTCAAGGACTCGGTGCCGGTCGACGACGCGGTCACCTTTCACGTGCCCGCCAGCGTCCGGCGACGCTATGACCAGCTCACCCGCTTCCCGGACGGGTTCCTGGTCATCGGCGACGGGGTGTGCGCGTTCAACCCGGTCTACGGCCAGGGCATGACGGTCGCGGCCATGGAGGCGGTGGCGCTGGCCAAGCACCTCGAGCAGGGACCGGCGCGGCCGCTCAGCTTCTTGAAGGAACTCAAGCCGATCGTGGACGTGCCGTGGGACATCTCCGCCGGCGGTGACCTGGCCTTCTCGGGCGTTCAGGGCAAGCGCACTTTGAAGGGCCGGATGGGCAACGCCTACATCTCCAAGCTGCACACGGCTGCCCAGTTCGACGGCAGGTTCACCGCGGCCTTCTTCCGGGTGGCCGGCCTGATCGACCGTCCCGAAGCGCTGATGCGGCCCAGCCTCATGCTCGGCGTCCTGCGCACCGTCCGCGCCAACCGCAACCGCTGATGCGGGCCTGGCCCCCGCGGCTGCGTCGACGAGGACGCAGGCCGGAGCAAGCGCAGTTGAGAAACCACCCAACCGAAACCGAACTCGGTCGCCAAGACCTTGAGGAGACTCCCGTGACTCAGTACGTAGGAAACCGGGCCGTGGTGCTCGGAGGCAGCATCGTCGGAACGCTGGCAGCGCGGGTGCTGTCGGAGTTCTACCGCGAGGTCGTCGTGGTGGACCGTGACACGGTGCTCGACGTCTACTCGTTGCGCAAGGGCGTTCCGCACGCCGCGCACGCCCACGCCTTCCACAGCCGCGGCTATGACAACGTGATGGAGCTGTTCCCGGACCTGCCCGCGGACCTGGACAAGCACGGGATCCCGCAGCCGGACCTCGGCCACATGCGCTGGTACTTCAACGCCCAGCTCCTGCAGCGGACCACCACCGGGCTGAGGTCCATCGGCGCCCAGCGGCCGATCATCGAAGGCATCCTGCGCGCCAAGGTCGCCGCCCTGCCGAACGTGATCTACCGCGAGAAGACCGAGGTTCTCAGCCTGCTGGCCTCCGAGGACGGCGCCCGCATCAGCGGGGTGCGGATCAGCCCGGTGGGCGCCTCGGGTGAGGAGTCGGAGCTGGAGGCCGACCTGGTCATCGACACCACCGGCCGTGGGTCACGTACCCCGGTGTGGCTGGAGCAGCTCGGCTACGAGCGCCCGCCCGAGGAGCGGATGAACATCGGCCTGACCTACACGACGCGGCTGTTCCACCACCGGCCCGGCATGCTGGAAGACACCCAGTCGGTCAACCCGGTCGCTTCGCCGGCACACCCGCGAGGCGCGTTCTTCGGCCGGGTCGCGCCGGACACCTGCATCCTGTCGCTCACTGGCATCCTGGGCGACAAGCCACCGACCGACAGCGAGGGCTTCCTGGACTACGTAAAGTCGCTGCCGGTGTCCGAGGTCTATGACGCGGTCCACGACGCCGAGCCCATGACCGACGCCGTGTCGTTCGGCTTCCCCGCCAGCGTCCGGCGTCACTACGAGTCCATGGCGCGGTTCCCGGATCGCCTCTTCGTCCTCGGTGACGCGCTGTGCAGCTTCAACCCGGTGTACGGGCAGGGAATGATGGTCGCCACGATCGAGGTCATGGCACTGCGCGAGCACCTGTCGGCCGGCGCCCATCCCGACTCGGCGGCGCTGCGGACCGAGCTCGCCGCGATCGTCGACGACCCGTGGATGATCTCGACGAGCGGTGACCTCGACTTCCCGGAGGTGCCGGGCGAGCGCAGCCCCGAGGTGCTGATGGGCAACGAGTTCATCGGCAAGCTGACGGTCGCCGCCACCCAGGACCCGGTGCTCACCGACGCCTTCTTGCACGTGGCCGGCCTCAAGCGCCCGCTCACGTCGCTGATGGAGCCCGAGATCATCGAGCGGGTCGAGAAGCACTCTCCGACAGTATGAGCACCGGCCACGACCGCTACGCCCCCTAGCCGGCTGTCATAGCCTCGCCCGTCAGCGCGAACACGCCCGCTCGGCCACGGCCGAGCGGGCGTTGCTGTGCTCAGTGACAGCAAGGGCATTCCTGCTCTGGCACACTCGCTCAGCCTGGAACGTGCGAAGCGGGGCACTCCGTACGCCGGAGTGCCCCGCTTGGTCCGTGAGGTGTTTAGGTGGTGAAGTATTGAATTATCGGGTCGGCGACCTCAGCCAGTGGCATGACGTGACTGGCTCCCTCGATGGTCACCAGCTGTCCATCAGGAATGCAGTCGGCTACGACAGCGCATGCGTTGCGCTGCCACTGCGGACTCAACCCGCCCTGCATCACCAGGGTGGGGACCGACACCTTGTTCATAATGTCGGTGGGCACCGGTCCATCGCCGAGAATCTCGTGATCGTAGGGAATGGTGCGGGCCAGTCCGTTGAACATCGGCCATGCCGGGTGACTCCGGAAACGCCTCACGAAATCGTCGGAGTGTCCCACGGCCTCTTTCAGAAACAGCAGAACCGCGTCGTCGTAGCGCTCGGCGGCGAGCAGTGCCTTGAGCCGCGCCAGGTACTCGGGCGTGGTATCCGGCCTGCCCTCCTCGCTCTCTCCGTAGGGTGGCTCGTAAATCACGAGCTTGGCCATCGGCACGCCCCGGGCAGCGGCGAAGAGAGCTATGATGCTCCCGGTGCAGTTGGCAATCACGTAGGGCAGCTCGCTGGACTCGGCGATGACTGCGGCGAGATCGTCGATCTCCAGTTCCAGCGAGTACTTTTCGGGATCAATGCGAGCGCTGTCGCCACGGTCGCGCCGGTCGTAGTTGATAACGGTGAACTTGTCGGTAAGCAGGTCCACCAGTGTTTCGAACATGACCCGCTGATTCAGGCCACCGCTCACGATCACCACGGGAGGGCCCTGTCCGACGCGGTCGTAGGCGATCATCGTCCCGTCGCTCGAGGTGACGGTGTGGATCGGTGGTTCAGCTTTCTGATCAAGGGCCTGCTCAGTCATGTTCGTAACTCCTACTTGATTGCAAGGGGATTGACGGGGGAACCGACTGCCCGGCTGATGGGAAGCGGCGGCGCGACGAACAGGAACTCCCAGCAGCCGTCGGTATGGCAGTCCTCGGCAAGCTCGTCCAGGTCGAGGATTTCGCACAACGACATCCCCATGTCCCGGATGAGGACCATGTGGACGGTGAGCAGGGCGTCCGGTGATTCGCCGGGCAGCACCTCGATCGCCCAGTTGTCCGAACCGACGGCGGCGACATCGCGCTCGTGCAACCATTCGCAGCAACGCTGGCCCAGGCCCGGCTCGCCGGCCATGAACGCAGCGGCGTCGCCCTCCTGGACGAACTTGCGCCGCCACCCTGTGCGGAACAGCAGGATGTCACCCGGCAGCACCGTCACGCCCTGCGCCTGGCAGGCCGCGTCGAGGTCTTCCGGAGTGATGACCGTTCCGGCCTCGAGCCAGTCGACGCCCTTCAGCGCAGCGATGTCGAGCAGCACGCCGCGGCCGGCGATGCCAGCCGCCTGCTTGTCGATCGAACAGCGAACAGCGCCCTTGACGGTGGTGTCGCCGGCGGGAAAGCCGTTGTACATGCGGTCGTCGTAGTAGACGTGGGCCAGCGCGTCCCACTGGCTGGAGCTTTGCAGGGGCATGAAGATGTAGTCGTCGGCATAGCGGAACCCGCCCGGGAACACCTGCTCGGCGCCGGTCTCGGACATCAGATGGATCGGGTTGCCGCGCATGCCGCTCTGCGGCCCGTTCTCATCCAGCGGGATGCCGAGAGGGAACACCCTGCCCCTGCGCACTAACTGCGCGGCGGCAGCCAGCCGCTCACCGGTGATCAGGTTTACGGTGCCCCGCTCGTCCTGCTCCCCCCAGCGTCCCCAGTTGCTCAGCCGGCGCCCGAGCGTCCGGAAGTCCTCGACTGCGACCTGCGGTTCGTTGACCGGTTCGGTCCGGGTCACGTCCCGGGCCGCTCGATCGTCCGCCGGAACTTCCGAACCTCCTCGATGTAGAGGTCGGGCTCCTCGAGAGCGGCGAAGTTCCCGCCCCGATCGAATTCCGACCAGTGGACGAGGGTCGGGAAATCGCGCTCGAGGAAGCGGCGCACCGGAAGGAACGGCGCGTGCGGGAAGACGGCGACACCCAGCGGCATGCTGATCGGGTCATAGCGGCCGGTCCTGAGGTTCACCGGCAGGTACTCGGCGATCTCGTAGTAGAACTGGGCCGAAGAGGCGCCGGTCTGGGTCAGCCAGTAGGACATCACGATCGTGAGGATGCGGTCCCTCGTCACGGCATCCTCAGGGGCCTTCTCCGAGTCGGTCCAGTCCTTGAACTTCTCCACGATCCAGGCCAGCTGGGCCACCGGTGAGTCGTTCAGCCCGTAGCCGACGGTGTGCGGACGGGTGGACTGCAACTTCATGGAACCGGACAGGTCGCGGACGAACCGCTCGAAGTGATCCATCCGCGCCCGCTCGTCGGCGTTCAGGTCGGCCAGCTCCGCAGGGTCGTCGGTGGCCGGCATGGACGGCACGCCGTTGAGGTGCAGCGCGATCAGGTGCTCAGGGTCCATCGCGGCCAGGGCCAGGTTGACGCCGATGCCGAAGTCGGCGGCCTGTGCCATGTAGCGGTCATATCCGAGCCGGCTCATCAGCTCGGCCCAGGCACGGGCGACGCGGACAGTGTCCCAGCCGCCCTCACCGGCCGGGCCGGACAGCCCGAAACCTGGCATGGAGGGGATGACGAGATGGAACGCGTCAGCCGGGTCGCCCCCATGCGCGCGAGGATCGGTCAATGGCCCGATCACGTCGAGGAATTCCACTACCGAGCCGGGCCAACCGTGGGTGATCAGCAGCGGTACGGCGTTCTCTTCGGGCGAGCGGACGTGTATGAAGTAGACGTTCGCGCCGTCGATCGTCGTGGTGAACTGCGGGATCTGGTTCAGCTCGGCCTCGGCCTGGCGCCAGTCGTAGGAGTGCCTCCAGTAGTCCACCAGCTCGCGGAGGTAGTCCTGGGGCACCCCTCTGGCCCAGCCCGCTTCGGGCAGTCCTTGCGGCCAGCGAATGTGCGAAAGCCGGAACCGCAGATCCTCCAACGCGTCCTCGGTGACATTTACCTGGTATGGCTGCACTGATAACTCCTCAACTCGGCACCTCAACACAGCAGGGCGGGGTATAGGGTTAAATGTGCAGGCGTTTGCAGGTCCTATGCGTCTTCGCGCGTGCGGTGCTGCAGCGCCGGATCGAAGGCCGGCCGTTCTACATCGAAGGCGGGGCCGCGCGAGATTCGAGATAGCGCTGCTCGGGAAGGCTCAGCGTCCCGCGCGCAGCCAGGCGGTAGTAGTGCCGGGCAGTTTCTGAATCACCGGTCATTTCCAGCAGATGGGCCCGGACAGCGTGACCGCGGTAGTGCCGAAGCAGAACGGGGTCTTCCGAGGCCACGTCAAGCTCTTGCAAGCCGGCGGCGGGCCCGTGCACCATCGCGACTGCCACGATCCGGTTGAGTTCCACCATGGGCCCCGGAGCGACCATGCGCAGCAGGTCGTAGAGCCCCAATATCTGCGGCCAGTCGGTATCGGCAGCGGTGGCCGGCTGAGCGTGCACAGCCGCGATCGCCGCCTGCAACTGGTAGGGGCCGACCACGGCAGCGGTGGGAAGGGTCTGCTCGAGCAAGGCAATGCCCTCTTCGATCGCACAGCGATTCCACAGCGTGCGATCCTGGTCGGCTAGCGCCACGATGGCGCCATCGGAGCGGGTACGGGCGGGGCGACGGGCGTCGGTGAGCAGCATCAACGCCAGCAGCCCAGTCACCTCGCCGTCCTCGGGCAGGAGCTCGTGCAGTTGCCGGGCCAGCCGGATCGCTTCGGCGGTCAGTTCGACGCGGATGAGCGAACCGCCCGAACTGGCTGCGTAGCCTTCGTTGAATACCAGATAGAGCACCCGCAACAGGGCCGGCATCCGGCTCTGCCGCTCTTCGGGAGTGGGCAGCAGGAACTCCGCGCCGGTGTCTTTGATGCGTCTTTTGGCTCGCAGGATGCGCTGACTCACGGTTGACTCGCTCACGAGCAAGGCACTGGCGATTTCAGAGGTGGTCAGGCCCCCGACAGCCCGCAGGGTCAGCGCGATCTGTGAAGCCTCCGTCAGGGACGGGTGGCAGCAGAGCAGGTACAGGGTCAGGGTGTCATCGACGCCGGCCGCCGACTCCAGCTCCGGCGCCGAGACGACCGCGGCGGCATCCTCGCGCTCCCGGCGCGCTTGCTCACTGCGCCAGAGGTCGATGCGACGCCGCGAGGCCGCGGTGATCAGCCACGCCTTCGGGTTGCGCGGGACGCCTTCGTGAGGCCACTGGACAGCCGCTGCCAACATGGCCTCCTGAACGGCGTCCTCGCACAGGTCGAAGTCACCGTACTTGCGAAGGACCGCGTTGAAGACCTGTGGCGTCAGGCCTCGCAGCAGCAGCTCAAGAGCCTCCACCGTCAGAAATCGATGCTCTTCAGATCCATGACCGGCCGAATCTCGACCTCACCGTATTGGGCGTCGGGCACTTGGGCTGCGATCTGCACGGCGCGTTCACGATCGTCGCACTCGATGAGCAGGAAGCCCACCAGGTGCTCCTTCACTTCGGCGTACGGGCCGTCGATCGTGACGGCCACGCCGTCCCTCATGGCCACCACTGTGCTTTCGGAGGGGTCTGCCAGACCTTCGGCGGCGATGAGTTCACCGGACTCGTGCAGCGACTGGCTCAGCGCCATGTGGTTGCGGCCGAACTCCATGCGCTTGTCATCGGGCCAGGTCTCCCACAACTGCTGGAAATTCGGATTGCTCCGAATCATGACTAGGTACCTCACCAAGCGCCTCCTTGCGACTTCAGACATCTATTTCGGTGCGTGTCGGATTCAGGACCAGCGCTCCGACGTCCATAGTGTGCGGGCACTCGCGCAATGCGGTCAAACGCCGCAGCGCACGCACCGGCAACTGCCGGGCCGTGTAACCGATGCCAGGAAAGAAGGAGAGCCGATGACGACGCATTCAGAGCAAGCCGCAGCCGAGCCGGCTGGCGGCCAGGCTGGCTCCTCGGCAAGCGCAGCAGCCTTGACGAGCGGCGGTCCGCCTCGGAATGCTGAGCCCCCAGACCCCCGGCGATGGAAAGCGCTGGCGGTTCTGGGATTCGTCGAGTTCATGCTGGTCCTCGATGTCACCGTGGTGAACATCGCGTTGCCCAGCATCCAGGCAGACCTGCGCTTCTCCGAGGCCGGCCTGCCCTGGGTCGTCAACGCCTACGTGATCATGGCGGGTGGTCTGCTGCTGTTCGGCGGCCGGCTGGCCGACATCTTCGGTCGGCGGCGGCTGTTCATGGTCGGGGTGGTCATCTTCGCCCTCGCCTCGGTCTTGTGCGGCAGTGCCCAGAACTCCTCGGTCCTGGTCATCGGACGATTCCTGCAAGGGGCCGGTGAGGCCTGTGCGGCCCCGGCCGCGCTGGGCATGATCGCGCTGCTGTTCACCGACCAGGCTGAGCGCGCCAAGGCTTTCGCGATCTGGGGCGGCCTGGCCGGCCTCGGCGGCGTCACCGGCACAGTGATCTCCGGGGTGCTGGTGGATCTCACGTCATGGCGATGGATCTTTTTCATCAACGTCCCGGTCGCGCTGGTGGCGCTGATCCTCATTCCGCGCTGGACCAAGGAGAGCCGGATGAAGCGCGAGCACGACCGCCTGGACTTCACCGGCGCGTTCGCCGGCACGGCGGGTCTGCTGGCCATCGTCTACGGCCTGTTGCAGGTGGTACCGAACTCGTGGGGCTCGTGGCGGGTGCTGGTCCCGGTGCTCGGCGGACTGCTGCTCGTGGCAGGCATGTTCGTCTGGGAGGGGCGCTCGCCCACACCGTTGATTCCACGCAGCTTCTTCTCCAACCGAACCCGGCTGGTCGCCAATGTGAGCACGCTCCTCAGCACGGCGGCCTTCTTCGGCTATGCCTTTCTGCTGACCCTGTTCGAGCAGCAGGTGCTGGACTACAGCCCGATGGCCAGTGGCATGTCCTACGTGCCGTTCGGCCTCAGCATCGGCATGGGCATCGGATTGAGCAGCGTCCTCATGCTGCGCATCGGTGTTCGGAAGGTACTGGCAATCGGGTTCTTCGGCGCCGGGGTGGGGCTGTTCCTGGCCAGCATGATCGATCCGTCGAGCTCCTACGTAGGCGGTGTGTTGCCAGGCATGCTCGTGCTGGGATTGTCGATCGGCATGACTATCCCGGCCTCGGCCAGCGCGGCGCTGCACGAGGTCGACGAGCAGAACTCGAGCCTGGCCTCCGCGGTTCAGATCGTGATGCAGCAGGTGGGGGCCGCGATCGGCATCGCGTGCCTGGCCGCGCTGGCCTTCAGCCACACGGCGAATCGTCGTAATGACGGCGCTTCACCGGTGGAGGCCGTGGCCAGCGGCTACGGCCTGTCCTTCCAGGTGGGAGCCGTGCTCATGCTGGCGGCGATGTTGCTGGTGCTGCTCCTGCTAGGAAGCCCGAAACCGGTCGACCCGGGCGTCGCCGGCGCCCCGCAACCCGCTCCTGATCACGCCGAACCCGCAGGGGCCTGACTCCTCAGCGCCGCCTGTGACCCAGAACCCATCCGCAACTCAAGATAGGAAAACATCATGTTCGACACGGCACAAGCATTCAGCGGCTTCTCGGTGAACGACGTCGACGCCGCCAAGAAGTTCTACGGTGAGACCCTGCAGGTCCCGTTCACCGAGGATCACGGGATGCTCAAGCTCCATCTCGGCCCCGGCAAGGACGTCCTGGTGTACCCGAAGGGTGATGAGCACGTGCCCGCGGAGTACACCATGCTGAACTTCGCCGTCGATGACATCGACTCGGCCGTGGAGAAGTTGCGGTCAGTGGGCATCACACCCGAGCCGTTCGACGGCGTGGACGACAAGGGCGTCATGCGGCTCGGCGGGCCGCCGATCGCCTGGTTCAAGGATCCGGCCGGCAACATCTGCTCGGTGATCCAGGAGGACTGACGCCCCGAGCCTGGCGCCCTCGATGGGCCCGGGTAGCGGACACGGCAGTGGCCAGGCCCGTTTCGGCAGGCCTGGCCACTGGGCTTTCTCTGGGATGCCGCGCCGAAGTCAGTTTCCTGGTATTCGCGGTGCTTCCTCGGTGTTGCCCAGGACGCCGGCCGCTCGCAGCTCGGCGAGCCGGCCGGCGGAGTAGCCCAGCTCGGTGAGCACCTGCTCGGTGTCGGCCCCCAGCGCCGGCGGCGGCCCGGCCACCGTCGCGGGAGTCGCGCTGAATCGCGGCACGGGACTGGCGACCTGAACTCCGGCCACCTCGACGTAGGAGCCGCGGGCCTGGTTGTTCGGGTGCTCAGGAGCTTCGGCCAGGGTCAGCACCGGCGCCACGCAGGCGTCGGAGCCGGCGAACAGCTCAGCCCACTCATCGCGCGGCCGGCCGGCGAAGATCCCGGCCAGCAGGTCCACCAGCTCCGCCGCGTGCCCCGGGTCCAGCGGTGACGGGGTGGTGGCCGGATCCAGCCCGAGAGTGGTGAGCAGCTCGTCCCAGAATTTCGGCTCCAGCGCGCCGACCGCGACGTACCGGCCGTCCGAGCAGGTGTAGCAGCGGTAGTGCGGCACGCCGCCGTCGAAGATGTTGGCCTGCCGCTCGTCCCGCCACAGGCCGTGGCCGTGCAGGGTGCGCACCATGGTCGCCAGGTAGGCGGCCCCGTCGACCATCGAGGCGTCGACGACCTGGCCGGCCCCGGTGGACCGGGCGCTGAGCACCGCTGCCAGTAACCCGACAGCCAGTGACATGGCCCCGCCGCCGAAGTCGCCGATGTAGTTGGCCGGCGGGGTCGGCGGGCCGACCGCCGGGCCGATGCCGTGCAGCAGCCCCGAGACGGCCAGGTAGGTGATGTCATGGCCGGCGGTCCGCGCCTGCGGGCCGTCCTGGCCCCAGCCGGTCATCCGCCCGTAGACCAGTCGGGGGTTGCGCTCCAGCGCCTGCTTCGGCCCGATGCCCAACCGCTCGGCCACTCCGGGCCGGAACCCTTCGATGAGCACGTCCATGCCGGCCACCAGGTCCAGCGCCACCGCCGCGCCGGCCGGCTGGCGCAGGTCCAGCGCCACCGATCTGCGGCCGCGCCCGAGCGGGCCGGTCGGGCCGAGGATGGTCGTCAGCGGATCGACGCCGGGGTTCAGCCGGTCGATCCGGATCACCTCGGCGCCGAGATCGGCCAGCAGCATCCCGAGAAAGGGCACCGGCCCGATCGCAGGCAGCTCCAGGACGCTGATGCCGTTCAGCGGGCCGGGCGTCGGCTCGACGTGCCTGCTGGCGCCGGGTGCGTCCGGCATCAGAAGCTCTCGCCGTTGCCGGCCTTCTTGACCAGCAACGGCGGCGGGCTGAACCGGTCGCCGTGGCGTTCGGCGAGCTGCTCGGCTCGGGCGAGGAAGCCCGACACGCCGCGGCCGGTCGAGCCCTGGTAGCCGTTGACGTACTGCAGCACGCCGCCGGTCCAGGGCGGAAATCCGATGCCCATGATCGAGCCGATGTTGGCGTCGGCGACCGTGGTGAGCACGCCTTCCTCCAGGCAGCGCACCGACTCCAGCGCCTCGACGAACAGCATCCGCTCTTCCAGCTCGGTCAGCTCGTGCTCGGCCGGGTTGCCGTGGCCCCCGAACTCCGCGGCCAGGCCGGGCCAGAGGCCGGTGCGCTTACCAGCCTCGTCGTAGTCGTAGAAGCCGGCGCCGCGAAGCCGGCCGGGACGTCCGAGGTCCAGCATCCGGTCCACCACCGCTTCGCCGGGATGGGCGGGCAGCACGCCGCCCGCGGCGGCCACCGCGGTCCGGGTCTCGTGGCGGATCTTGGCGTACAGCTCGAGGTTGAGCTCGTCGGCCAGCTGCAGCGCCCCGACCGGGTAACCGGCCTGGGTGGTGGCCTGCTCGACGGTGGCCGGGTGCACGCCCTCACCGAGCATCGCCAGCGCCTCGTTGACGAAGGTGCCGATCACCCGGCTGGTGAAGAAGCCCCGGCTGTCTCCGACGACGATCGGGGTCTTCTTGATCTGGCGGGCGAAGTCCAGGGCCCGCGCGAGCGCGGAGTCCGAGGTCTGCTCACCCCGGATGATCTCCAGCAGCGGCAGCTTGTCCACCGGTGAGAAGAAGTGCAGGCCGAGAAAGTCCTGCCGGCGGGTGACGCCCTCGGCCAGGGTGGTGATCGGCAGCGTGGAGGTGTTGGAGCCGAGCAGCGCGTCCGGCGCCACCACCGGCTCGACCTCGGCGAGCACCTGGTGTTTGAGCCCGAGGTTCTCAAAGACCGCTTCGATGACCAGGTCGCAGCCGGCCAGCTCGGCCACCGAGTCGGTCGGCGTGATCCGGGCCAGCACCTGATCGCGCTCTGCCTGGCTCACCTTGCCGCGCGAGACGGCCTTGTCCAGCAGCTTGCGCGAGTAGTCCTTGCCCTTCTCCGCGGCCGCCGCGGAGACGTCGCGCAGCACCACCTCGATGCCGTTTCGGGCCGCCACGTAGGCGATGCCGGCGCCCATCATGCCGGCGCCGAGCACCGCGACCCGGCTGACCTGGCGGGGCTCGAAGCCGGCCGGCCGGCTGGCCCCGGAGTTGATCGCGTTCAGGTCGAACCAGAACGCCGAGATCATGTTCTTGCTGACCTGGCCCCGTACCAGGTCGGTGAGGTAGCGGGTCTCGATCCGCAGCGCGGTGTCGATGTCTACCTGGCTGCCCTCCACCGCGACGGCCAGGATGTGGTGCGGCGCCGGCATCGGCGCGCCCTTGAGCTGCTTGCGCAGGTTGGCGGGAAAGGCCGGCAGCATCGCCGCGAACGACGGGTTGGCCGGGGTGCCGCCGGGAATCCGGTAACCCTTGCGATCCCACGGCTGCGCCGGCCGCGGGTTGGCCGCGATCCAGCGCCGGGCCGCCGCCAGCAGCTCGTCGGGAGTGCCGGCCAGCTCGTCGACGATGCCGACCTCGACGGCTTCGGCCGGGCCCAGCCGCTGGCCCTTGAGCAGCAACTTCATCAGGGCGTCGGCGATGCCGAGCATCCGGACCGTCCGGATGACCCCGCCGCCGCCGGGCAGCAGGCCGAGGGTGACCTCCGGCAGTCCGAACTCGGCCTTCGCGCACTCCAGCGCGATCCGATGGTGGCAGGCCAGCGCGATCTCCAGCCCGCCGCCCAGGGCGGTGCCGTTCAGCGCGGCGACCACCGGCCGGGGATAGGTCTCGAGCCGGCGCAGCTGGGCCTTGAGCTTCTCGGCGGCGGCGAAGAACTCGGCCGCGGTCTCGTCGGTGACCTGGCTGAGCAGCCGCAGGTCACCGCCGGCGAAGAAGGTGTCCTTGGCCGAGGTCAGGATCACGCCGGTGATGGCGTCCTGCTCGGCGTAGAGCCGGTCGACGGCCGGGCCGAGGGAGTCCTGGAAGGCGGCGTTCATGGTGTTGGCACGCTGGTCGGGATCGTCCATCGTCAGCGTCACGACGCCGTCGGCGTCGAGGTCCCAGCCGATCATGCCGGTCGCCCTGGTCGTGTCGGTCGTCCTGCTCGTGTCGGTCGTGCCGGTGCTGCCGGTCATCAGATGCGCTCCACGATCGTGGCCACGCCCATGCCGCCGCCCACGCAGAGGGTGGCCAGGCCGTAGCGCTGGTCGCGGCGTTCCAGCTCGTCGATCAGGGTCGACAGGATCATCGCCCCGGTGGCGCCCAGCGGGTGGCCGAGGGCGATCGCGCCGCCGTTGACGTTGACTTTCTCGGCCGGCACGTCCAGATCGCGCAGGAACTTCAGCACGACGGCGGCGAAGGCCTCGTTGACTTCGAAGAGGTCGATCTGGGAGACGCGCAGACCGGCCTTGGCCAGCGCCTTGCGGGCGGCCGGGGCCGGCCCGGTCAGCATGATCGTCGGCTCCTGGGCCACCACCCCGGTCGCCACGATCCGGGCTCGCGGCCGCAGGCCCAGCTCGGCGCCGGCCTGCTCGCTGCCGATCAGCATCAGCGCGGCCCCGTCCACGATGCCCGAGGAGTTGCCGGCGGTGTGCACGTGGTTGATCCGTTCCACCCAGTGGTACTTCTGCTGGGCGACCGCGTCGAAGCCGCCCAGCTCGCCCATTCCCTCGAACGAGGCCGGCAGCTTGCCCAGCGTCTCGACGGTGGTGCCCGGCCGCGGAAACTCGTCATGGTCGAGCACGGTGAGGCCGTTGCGGTCGCGCACCGGGACCAGCGACCGGCCGAAGGCGCCGTTGGCCTGGGCCTTGGCGGCCTTGGTCTGGGAGTCCGCGGCGAAGGAGTCGACGTCGCTCCTGCTGAAGCCCTCCAGGGTCGCGATCAGGTCGGCGCTGATGCCCTGCGGCACGAAGCTGGTGGCGTAGGCGGTCTCGGGGTCCATCGCCCAGGCGCCGCCGTCGGAGCCCATCGGCACCCGCGACATCGACTCGACCCCACCGGCCAGCAGCAGGTCCTCCCAGCCGGATCGGACCTTCTGGGCGGCCAGGTTGACCGCTTCGAGGCCCGAGGCGCAGAACCGGTTGACCTGGACGCCCGCGCCGGACGTGGTCAGGCCGGCCGCCATCGCGGCGGTCCGGGCGATCACCGCGCCCTGGTCGCCGATCGGAGACACCACGCCGAGGACCACGTCCTCGATCCGGGCCGGGTCCAGGCCGGGGTTGCGCCGCTGGATCTCGGTGATCAGGCCGACCAGCAGCGAGATCGGCTTGACCTCGTGCAGCGACCCGGTCTGCTTGCCCCGTCCGCGTGGGGTGCGGATCGCGTCGTAAACGAATGCCTCGGTAACCATCAGCGCTCACCATCTTCTCGGGACCGGCTGTGTTACTACACGGTAACCGGCCACCAGGCCGGCCGCCGTCCTGGAGGCGGCCGCGTTCAGCCCAGCAGGTCCGGCAGCAGTTCGAGGGCCGCCTGCCAGGCCGGTGCGGCCGGGTCGATCACCGCGAAGTGGCCGCCGGTCACCTCCACCACGTCGGCGTCGTCACCGGCCGCCCGGGCCGCCCGGACGTAGTCGACGCTCTGGGAGAAGGGCACCGTGTCATCGTCGCGGGCGTGCAGGCAGCGCACCGGGACGCCCAGCGGCAGCCGGTGCAGTGGGCTGGCCAACTGGTAGGGCTCGGGCACCTCATCGGGGTGGCCGCCCAGCAGCCGGGGCACGGCGCCGGTCCCGAGGTCGTCGGCGGCTCCCTGGACCAGGTCCAGCACGCCGGCCTGCGCGATCACCCCGGTCAGCCGGACCCGGGGTGCCGCCCCGACCGCGCCCGCGGGTAGTCCCGGCCGGGCGGCTGCCCAGGCGGCGAGGTGACCGCCCGCCGAGTGCCCGATCGCCACCACCCGGCCGAGGTCGAGCTCGGGGGACCGGGTGCCGGAGCTGCTGAGATCGGCGCCGCTGACGTCGGCCAGCAGGTCGATGCCGGCTGCCACATCGGCCAGCGTGTTCGGCCAGCCACCGCCGTTGCCGACCCGGCGGTACTCCAGGTTCCAGGCGGCCCAGCCACGGGCAGCGAGATCCGCGGCCAGCGGCGCGCCGAGATCGGCGCCGTAGCGAGCCTTCCAGAACCCGCCGTGGATCACGATCACGGTGCCCGGCCGCCTATGTCCGGTCGGCAGGTACAGCTCGCCGTACTGGGACTCGTCGCTGCCGTAGCGGTGCCGGCTGACGGTGCCGGCCGCTGGCTGATCCGTGTCGTCCACGGCCGTCAGTCTGCCGCGCTGTGTCAGGCTGGAGCCATGAGGGTGGCCGTGCTGTCCGACACCCACGCGCCCCGGTACTGGAAGTCCTGCCCGCCGGCGGTCGCGCGGGTGCTGGAGCACGTCGAGGTGATCCTGCACGCCGGTGACGTCTGCATCCCGGACGTGCTCGACGAGCTGTCGGGGTGGGCGCCGGTGCACGCGGTGCGCGGCAACAACGACGGCCCGGACGTGGCCGACTGGGGCGCGCCTGACACCCTCACCCTGGAGCTGGCCGGCCTGCGGGTGGCGATGGTGCACGACAGCGGCGCGAGGATCGGCCGGCCGGCCCGGCTGCGGCGCCGGTTCCCCGACGCCGGGCTGGTGGTGTTCGGGCACTCGCACATCCCGCTGAACGAGGAGCACGACGGCCAGCGGATCTTCAATCCCGGCTCGCCCACCGACAAGCGCCGCCAGCCCCGGGGCACGGTCGGGCTGCTGCTGATCGAAGACGGCGAGCTGGTCCAGGCCGACATCGTGGCGGTGACCTGAGGAGGCTCGGCGCGCCCCGGGCGACAGCCCTGCCGCGGCCCGGCACCCGGGCGACAGCCCTGCTGCGCTTACTTCTCCGGTGCGGCAGACTTGCCCCATGACACGATTCGGAATCTTTGTGCCGCAGGGCTGGCGGATGGACCTGGTGGGAATCGGTGACCCGGTCCAGCAGTGGGAGGCGATGACCGCGGTCGCCAAGGCAGCCGACGAGGGCTCCTGGGACTCGATCTGGCTCTATGACCACTTCCACACCGTTCCCGAGCCCAGCACCGAGACGACCTTCGAGTGCTGGACGGCCACCGCGGCGCTGGCCCGTGACACCTCCCGGGTCAATATCGGCCAGATGGTGGGCTGCAACGGTTACCGCAACCCGGCGCTGTACGCCAAGATCGCCTCCACCGTGGACGTGGCCAGCAACGGCCGGCTCTACTCCGGGATCGGGGCCGGCTGGTACGAGCACGAGTGGAAGGCCTACGGCTACGAGTGGCCCGAGCTCAGGGACCGGATGGGCGCCTTCCGCGAAGCCGTCGAGATCGTGGTCGGCATGTGGACCCAGGACGAGTACCGGTTCAGCGGCAAGTACTACTCGGTCGACAAGCCCATCAACGAGCCCAAGGGCGTCCGCAAGCCGCACCCCTCGCTGTGGATCGGCGGCGGCGGCGAGAAGGTCACCCTGAAGCTGGTCGCCCAGTACGGCGACGCGGCCAATGTCGGCGCCGGTGACCCGGCAGTGATCACCGACAAGCTGGCGATCCTCAAGCAGCACTGCCAGACCCTCGACCGGGACTACGACCGGATCATCAAGTCCACCAACCTGAACGTGTTCCCGCTCGACGCCGGAGGCGACCCGGTGGCGGCCACCGAGAAGGCCCGCGGCGGCATCGACTTCGACGAGTTCGCGGCCGGCACCGTGATCGGCACCGACGACGAGATCGCCGCCAAGGTCGACGCGGCGCTCGAGGCCGGGGCGGACTACATCATCTTCTACGTGCCCGGCGTTGCCCATGACCTGGACCTGGTGACCCGGGCTGAGGGAATCGCCCGCCGGTTCGGCTGAGCCACTCGGTTCGGCCGAGCCGCTTGATTAGCCTGAGCCGCTCAGTTCAGCTGAGCCGTCTCAGAACGGGCCGGCCGGCGCGCCGGTCAGCCCTTCGTTGATCCAAGGCGTGCCGTCGATCCAGACCTGGGAGATCAGCGGCACGCCCGGCCGGTAGGCAAGGTGCAGGTAGCTGGGCGCGTCCAGCACGGTGAGGTCGGCCCGCAGGCCCACCGCCAGCCGGCCGATGTCCTCGCGCCGCAACGCCTGGGCGCCGCCGGCGGTGGCGGCGCGCACCGCCTCGGCCGGGGTCATCCGCATCTCGCGGACGGCCAGCGCGATCGCCAGCGGCATCGAGGTGGAGAACCCGGAGCCGGGATTGCAGTCAGTCGCCAGCGCCACCGTCGCCCCGGCGTCGAGCAGGCCGCGGGCGTCGGGGTAGGGCGAGCGGGTGGAGAACTCCACCAGCGGCAGCAAAGTCGCCACGGTGGACGAGCCGGCCAGGGCGTCGATGTCGGCTGCCGACAGGTGCGTGCAGTGATCGGCGCTGGCGGCGTCGAGTTCCACGGCCAGCGCCACCCCGCCACCGGCGCTCAGCTGGTTGGCGTGCAACCGCGGCGCCAGCCCGGCGGCCATCCCGGCCCGCAGCACCGCCCGGCTCTCGGCCACGTCGAAGGCGCCCTGCTCGCAGAACACGTCCACCCAGCGGGCGTGCGGCGCGCAGGCCTGCAGCATCGGCCCGCAGACCAGGTCGAGGTAGTCGCCGCGGTCGATGCCGGCCGGCACCACGTGGGCGCCGAGAAAGCTCACCTCGGACGTCTGCTCGGCGGCCAGCCGGACGGAGCGCTGTTCGGTGGCCACGTCCAGGCCGTAGCCGGACTTGCACTCGAAGGTGGTCACCCCGGCCGCGTGCAGCTCGGCCGCCAGCCGGGTCAGGTTGGCCCGCAGCTGCTCGTCCGAAGCCGCCCGGGTAGCGGCCACCGTGGACCGGATGCCGCCCGCGGAGTAGGGCGTCCCGCTCATCCGGGCGGCGAACTCCTCGGCCCGGTCACCGGCGAACACCAGGTGAGCGTGCGAGTCGACGAACCCCGGCAGGACGCAGCGGCCACCGACGTCGATGGCGTTGTCGGCAGCCGGCGCCCGGGCGGCCGGGCCGATCCAGGCCAGCAGCCCGTCCTCGATCACCAGCGCGGCGTCGGTGATCTCGCCGAGCTCGGGGTCCTGAGTGGCCAGCAGCCCGATCCCGGTCAGCAGCAGGCTCATGTGCCGGCCTGGGCGGCGGCCTTCGCCTGCTTCTTGAAGTCGCGGACCTTCTTCAGCGACTCACCGTCGACCACGTCGGCCACCGACCGGAAGGACCCGGACTCGCCGTAGGCCGCCGCCGCGGTGTCCCAGCCGGCCGGCCGGACCCCGAACTGCTTGCCCAGCAGTGCGGTGAAGATCCGGGCCTTCTGCTGGCCGAAGCCGGGCAGGCCGGCGATCCGCTTGACCAGCTCCGGCCCGTCCGCGGCGGTGGTCCACACCGATGCGGTGTCGCCGTCGTACTGCTCGACCAGCGCCCGGCACAGCTCCCGCACCCGCTTGGCCATCGCGGCCGGGAACCGGTGCAGGGCCGGCACCCGCCGGAACAGCTCCTCCAGTTCGCCCTCGTCGTAGTCGGCGATCTGGACCGCGTCCAGCCGCGCCACCCCGAGCCGCTCGGCGAGCACCTGGGGTGAGGTGAAGGCTTTCTCCATCGGGATCTGCTGGTCCAGCAGCATGCCGACGAGCAGTGCCAGGGGGTCCTCGGCCAGCAGCGCGTTGGCTTCCGGCGTGGTCGCGAGATGCAGGCTCATGCGCCCATCTTGGTACAAGGCGCCGACTTGTCACCTTGCTAACGCACCGATTGACTACGGGGTGGGGATGACCTCGTGGCGGAATATGTCCTCGCACTGCTGCACCTGGCTCTGATTGGTGCCGGCGTAGCGGATGCAGTCCTGCCGGTAGGACAGGTGGACCGCGAACAGCGCGGCCCCTATCGCGATGCCCAGCAGGCCGAAGATGATGCCCGCGATCGCCCGGCCCCAGCCCCGGGCGGGGCCGGGGCCGGGCGGGGCCGTGGCCAGGCCGCGACGGGCCTTGCGTAGCGCGAGGACGCCGAGGATCACCGCAAGCAGGCCCGCAAGCAGACCCGGGATGATCCCGCCGAAGCCGATCCACGAGGTGATCAGGGCCAGGATGCCGAGCACCAGGGCGGCCGTGGCCATGCCGCCGCCGACCACCGGCCGCGCGGGCTGGGCCTGGCCTGAGGGCGGCTCCGAGCCGTAGGAACCGGAACCGTGGGAACCGTCAGTCACGAGGGTGCTTCTTGATCGGAGGCACGGGATCGTGTTGACCCGACTTATCGATCCTTGCCGCACTCCCGAGCCGGCGTCAACCGAGGCTCAGCGAAGGGCGATCAGCAGCGCTGCCGTACCGGCCACTATCGGCATCGCCGCTACCGGCTCAGCTGCGCCTCTGCCCCGAGGCGGGTCAGCTTGCGCGGGTTGCGCATCGCGTAGATCCGGCTGACCCGGCCGTCCTCGATCAGCAGGCTGACCGCCGTGATGTCGCCCTCGAATTCGATCCGGGCGGCCGGCGCGCCGTTGAGCCACACCGTGTCGACCCGAGCCCCGGGCGCGACCTTGGCGAACCCGGCGAGGAACCGCGTCACGGCAGCGGCGCCCTCGATCGGGCGCGGGGCCGCGGCCACCACACCGCCGCCGTCGGCCCGGAGCACGACCTCGGGCGCGAGGACGTCCAGCAGGCCCTGGACGTCGCCGGTGCGCAACGCCGCCAGAAACCGCTCGACGACCGCCCGCTGCTCGGCGTGGCTGACCTGCACGCGCGGTCGGCGAGCGGCCACGTGCTCGCGCGCGCGGTGCGCGATCTGGCGCACCGCGGCCGGCGACTTGTCGATGGCGGCGGCGATCTCCTCATAGGAGGTGTCGAACACCTCGCGCAGCACGAACACCGCCCGCTCGGCCGGGCCCAAGGTCTCGAGCACGGTGAGCATCGCGATCGAGACGCTCTCCGCGAGCTCGACGTCCTCGGCCACGTCAGGGCTGGTGAGCAGCGGCTCGGGAAGCCACTGCCCGACGTACTCCTCGCGCCGCCGCGCCAGCGTGCGCAGCCGGTTGAGCGCCTGCCGGGTGACGATGCGGACCAGGTAGGCGCGCGGGTCGCGCACCTCGGCCTGATCGACCTCGGCCCACCGCAGCCAGGTTTCCTGCACCACGTCCTCAGCGTCCGCGGCGGAGCCGAGCATCTCGTAGGCGACGGTGAACAGCAGCCGCCGGTGATTTGCGAACGGGTCGAGGCTCATCGGGCCAAGGGTCGGACACCGCTCGGCTCGGCCAGGGGTCGCAGGTCACATGACGCGGCGAAGCCCTGTGACTCGATGCCGAGCGCGGTGTTGGTGCGGGTCCACAGGTTGGCCAGCGCGACGTAGGCGGTGAGCTCCACCATCGCCGGAGCGCCCAGCGCCGCCAGCAACCGCGCCGAGAGCTCGTCGGTCACCGTGGGAGGCGTGTGGGTCATCGCCTCGGCGTACTCCAGCACGTCACGCTCGAGCGGGGTGAACACGTCGGACTCGCGCCACCGCGGCACCTCGCGTGCCTTGTCCGGATCGAGCTTCTCGTGGTGGGCCTGGAAGTAGCCGAGGTCCAGGCACCAGGTGCAGCCCACCAGCGACGCGACGGCCAGATGAGCGAACGCCTTCAGGCCGGCATCGCAGGCGTCCCACTTCTGGGCCTTGCCACCGAGCGCGAAGTAAGCCTTGAGCACCGGACGGTTGTGCCACATCACCTGGAGCGGCTCCGGCACCACGCCGAACTGCTTCTTGCCGAACTTCTTCGCCACCGCACCGTAGACGCCGGTGATCTCGGCCTTGGGGATCCGGGTCGTGCTGGTCATGTCTCCTCCTGGGTAAATCGGATTCGACATACAGACACCGGCCGGCCGCCGGGTGTGACAGGTCAACCCGCGCGGGTCAGCCCGCGCAGGTCCACCCTGTGCGGGTCAACCCGTGCGGGCAACCCGGCGGCTCGGCCGCCGCCCGGATTCGCTCAGCTGCCCTCGATCTGGTCGCGGAACTCGTCCTCGCACTGCTGGACCTCGCTCTGGTTGGTGCCGGCGTCGCGGAGGCAGTCCTGCAGGTTCTGCGCTTCCTCGGAGTTGAGGATGGAGACGCCGACCGCGATCAGCGCGACCGCTATCGCGATGCTCAGCAGGCCGAGGATGATGCCGGCGATCGCCCGGCCCCGGCCGGTGGCCAGGCCGCGGCGGGCCTTGCGCAGCCCGAGGAAGCCGAGGATCACCGCGAGCAGGCCCAGGAAGACCCCGCCGATGACGGTCCACGAGGTGATCAGGGCCAGGATGCCGAGTACCAGGGCGGCCGTGGCCATGCCGTTGCCGCCGACCACCGGGCGTCCGGGCTGGGGCTGGCCTGGCGGCATCGCGCCGTAGGAACCCTGGGGGTTGGAACCGTAGGAACCCTGGGGATTGGAACCGTAGGAACCCTGGGGATTGGAACCGTACGAACCCTGCGGATCATTAGTCACGAGAGGTGCTCCTTGAGCAGAGGCACGGGATCGCGGTTTGACCCGACTTATGGATCATCCCCGCATTCCTGAGCCGTCGTCAAACCGGAGGCGCCTCAGCGAAGGGCGATCAGCAGCCCGGCCAGCACGAACATGACGCCGGAGATCCGGTCGATCCGGGCCTTGGAGCTCGGTGGCCGACAGCAACTTGCGGGCCAGTTCGGCCATCAAGCCGTAGCCCAGCACCACCGCCGCCAGGATCGCGCGCGCCGATGTCGCACCAGCTCATCGTGCATACGATGAGAAGTACCTTGTCCTTCGAACCCGGGCCCGAAAGTGCCCGCTCCACCGCCATGAACTAGCTCCTCAGGGTGTCTGCACGAACCGTCGGCACCTTACCGTGACACCTTGGACACAGCGAGAGACTTCCGCTCGCCGAGAGGACGATGTGAGCGCCACCTTCTCCGCCCAGGCCCAGCTCGGCTGGCAGGCCGGAGTGCTGTCAGCCCGGCCGGGTAAATCCGGCGAGGCGCCGCTGCCGGCCGGCCTGCACCTGCTCACCGATGACCGGGACCCCGAGTCGGCGCTGTACGTGCCGCCGGGGACCGGCAGCGCCGCGCTGCCGCTGGTGGTGCTGCTGCACGGTGCCACCTCCAGCCCGGAGCGGGTGCTGCCGGTGCTGCGCGAGCAGGCCGAGCGCGGCCGGTTCCTGCTGCTGGCGCCGAAGTCCCGGGACTACAGCTGGGACATCATCGGCGGCGGGTTCGGCCCGGACATCGCGGTGCTGGACCGGCTGCTGGGCCGGGTGTTCGAGCACTTCACGGTGGACCCGGCCCGGATCGCGCTGGCCGGTTTCTCCGACGGCGCCTCCTACGCGCTGTCGGTCGGACTGATCAACGGCGAGCTATTCAGCCGGATCCTGGCATTCTCGCCCGGGTTCATGGTGCCCGGCCGGCGCAGCGGCAAGCCGGCCGTCTTCATCTCACACGGCCAGGCCGACACCGTGCTGCCGATCCAGCGCTGCAGCCGCCGGATCGTCCCGCAGCTGCAGGCCAACGGCTACCAGGTGGACTACCGCGAGTTCGCCGGCGGCCACACGGTGCCGCCCGAGCTGGCCAGCGCCGCCGTCCAGCCGCTGGTGGAACTGCCTGGCTGACAGCGCGCCGCCGCCGAGCCTGAGCGCCGCTGGAGACCCGGTTTCGACGGCTCAGCCGCCGCCGCCTCCGCCGCCGTCCCCGCCACCGCCACCGCCGCCGTCCCCGCCACCGCCGCCTCCGCCGTCGCCGCCTCCGCCGCCGCCGTCTCCGCCACCCCATAAGCCCCAGCCGCCATCGCCGCCTCCGCCGGCTGCCATGGCGTCGCCGCCGGGTCCGCGCTCAAGCACCCCACTGGTGCGCAGCCGCCCCGCGGGTAGCAGCACCGCGTCGGAGGTGATCAGCATCGCGATCCCTCGATCGTTCAGCTCGCCGAGCAGCACGGCGTCCTGCACGGTCCCCGACTGCGGCAGGAGCCGCTCAGCGTCGTCGGATTCCTCCTCCGCCGCGCTTTCGGCAGGCGTGCCGGCAGCTGCGGGCACGGCCTGGGGCAAAGCTGCAGCCACCGCCAACCTGGCGATCGGACGCTTGGCAAGCCATGCGGGATTGCTGCCCAGCACGGGCAGGATCAGAGCGCGGCCCTTGTCATCCAGGCGCATCTTGACCCGGAGCGCGGGGTGATCGCCCCTGCGTAGGGCTGCCACACCTTGTCGCAGCCGCCAGTGGTGCAGCAGCCATACCAACGCCAGCAAGAAGCAACCCGCGCCCGCGCTCTGCCAGCCGACCGAGTTTCGCTGGCCGGACCAGGCGAGCAAGCCCAAGCCGGCCAGCGCCAGCGCGCCGGCCGGGGCCAGCTGCCTGGCAGTGAGGTGACCGCCATCCTCCGGTGCAGTCGGAAGGTGGCCGGCGCTGGCCTGAAGGCCGCCGGACGCCGCCGCCGCGATCCGCCGCTGCTCGGCGACGCCGAGCACCAGCCGCACCGCCGCCAGCGCGCAGAGCAGGCCGTGCAACCCGAACACCACGCGGGCGACCTGCATGTCCTCGTGACTAAGTCCGGTCAGGGCGTAGGCCACTGCCGCCAGGCAGCCGAGCACCGGCATCCAGACCAGCAGCACCGGCGTCGCGAGCAACATCACCAACCACAGCGTGGAGCTGGCATCGGGTCCGCACCCCGCGAGGTGCTGCGGCATGCACCGGCTGGCGCCGGTGCTGGCCGCCACCAGCAGTGCCACCCCCCACAACAGCGGGAGCGCGACGCTGGTGACCCCTCGCGGCAGGCCGGCGGCTACCCAGCGGTGGGCGTCGCGGCCCCTGAACGGCTGGGCGGTGGGCAGCACCACGGGGCCTCCTCAGCGCTGCCAGCTTCGCTCGGGAGCCCGGCACAGCTGACGTTGCAGGCAGCGATGCCGCGAGATTAACAGCCCATGTGCCCGAATACAGGGGCTATTCGGGCGAACGCCGCTACTGCTCGCGCATCGGCACTCCAGCGACTACAGCTGGGACATCGCCGTCGAGCCGCTGGTAGAGCCGCCCGCCGGCTGGCGGTGAGCTACCACCGCCAGAGGGTGAACAGGACGAGCGCGATATAGGTCGCCAGCACGATCCAGGTCAGGTTGGGACGGCTGCCGGCCTCGCGCCCGGGCAGGCCGCCCAGCAGCGCCCGCTGACGTAGCAGCAGCATGGCCGCGCCCAGCTGCTCGGCACGATCCTGCCGGCCGGACTCGCCGGCCGGGTCGTCGAACGGTCCGAAGTCGATCATGATGTCGGGTTGCCAGGCCACCGACAGCAACTCGCCGTTGCGGCGTACTCCGTGCAGCCGGTCCCACGGCACCGTGTGCGTCCACCACCGGCCGGCCATCTCGAACCGGGAATGCTCGAGCCGCAGGTAGCTGAACAGCCTGCCGACGCCGGCCATGGCCAGCCTGCCCAGGCCCACCGCCAGCGCTATTTCGCCGAAGAGGTGGAGTTCGGCCAGCCACCGCAGGACCGGGTACCCGACGAAGGCGGCTACCAGCATCAGCAACCCGGTTGCCCGGACCCGGACCCGCAGCCGGACCGTCAGGGGCAGCTCGGGCGGTTGTCGCAGGCCGGCCGGATCCACCGCGACGCCGGGGAACAGGTCATCGCGCCCACTCCTGGTCGAGGCGACCAGCCGCCGCCACCAGGCGCTCAGCGGATAGCGGCTCGCGTCCGGTGGCTTTCCGGGCGGGTCTGACTGCAACCCGCGGGCCTGGCCGGCACGCAGCCGTCCGGTCGGCAGCAGCACGGCATCGGCGGTGACCAGCATCGCGACCCCTCGGTCGCGCAGCTCACCGATCAGCACGGCGTCCTCGACGAGCTCCGGCGGCGCGAACCGCTCCAGGCCGGCCGGGTCCTCGTCGCGCCAGGTACGGCCGAAGGCGGCCTGGGTCTCGTGGTCCCAGTCCCCGTCCCCATCCTCGTCCCAGTCCTCGTCCGAGTCGTCGAACTCCGGCCCGTCGAACTCCGGTCCGTCGGCCTCGGCCCAGGCGTCGGCCGGCCTGCCGCTCGCCGGCGGTTCTGGTTCAGGTGGCGCGTCGAACACCGCCAACCTGCCGATCGGGCGCGCGCCGCCCGGTCCGGACAGGCCGTCCAGCGCGGGCAGGATCAGCGCGCGGCCCTTGTCGTCGGGGCGAATCCTGACTCGCAGCGCCGGGTGCTCGCCCGAGCTCAGCGCCCGCACGCCCCGGCGCCAGCGCTGCCGCTGCAGCAGCCAGCAGAACGCCAGCGCGAAGCAGCCGGCGCCGGCGGTCTGCCAGTACGTCACGTCCTGCGGTTCGGCCACCAACCGGACCCAGTCCCGGTCCTGCGGGTCCACCAGCACCGGGGTGCTCGCATGCAGCGGGTAGGGGTCGGTGTAATAAGCGACCTCGATCGTGTACTCGCGGGTGCCGACCGCCGGTGTTCGAGCCTCGACCCTGATGCTCCAGTCCGGGTCGACCGCGAGGATCTTGGCCTGCACCTGAACGGCACGGGTCAGGTGATCCTGCTCGTCGGCCACCTCGTGCCCGTACCAGGCGAAGAATCCGAGACCGGCCAGCACCAGCAGGCCCGCGACAGCGAGCCCGGAGACGGCACTCGGCCCGGGACCGCCTGGCACGTCCGGGACTGCGCCGATCCGCCCGCCGGCCGAGGTCGCCTCCGCGATCCGGCGCTGCTCGGCGCTGCCCCGGACCAGCCGCACCGCGACCAGCGCGCAGAGCAGGCCGTGCAGGCCGAATGCCCAGCGAGCCGCCTGCACGTCGTCGTAGCGAAGCTCGGCGAGCGCGAAGGTCACCCCTGCCCAGCAGCCGAGAACCGGCATCCACCACAGCAGCACCGGGGTCGCCAGGCACACCACCAACCAGAGCGCGAAGTGCGAGTCGGGTCCGCACACGGAGGGGTCCTGCGGTGTGCACCGGGTGGTGTCGCTTGTGAATGCCACCACGATCGCGCACAGCCACAGACCGGGCAGGGCGATGCCGGTGACCCAGCGGGGCACCCCGGCGCGCACCCAGCGGTCTGCGTCGGCGGCGGTGAACGGGTGTGCGGTGGGCAGCACAGGGCCCTCCTCAGCGCTGCCAGCTTCGCTCGGGAGCCCGGCACACATGACGTCACAGACAGTGACGGCGCGAGATTAACAGCCGTTGACCATGGCGTTGAGCAGCGGCCAGTCCGCGATCGCGTCCGAGCCGTCGGCCATCGCCTCGGTCTCGCGGTAGGGCGAGGCGACCGAGCCCGCGTCCAGGTGGTCCGGGGGCCTGACACCACAAGTGGGAAAGCCAGCGATTCGCCATGAGCTGACGTAAAGTTCACGGGCATCCTGCGGAAGCGCCGCGGCTAGCGCGAGGGTTCAGATGACCGAAGCAGGAACTGCCGTCAGCGTAAGGCAGTCCGAGGTCGACGGCGTGCGCACGTACTGGGGCCCCAGTCCATCCCAGACACTGCGGGCCTCGCTGCTGTTCCGGATCGGCATGTCAAACCTGACCTTGCCCAACCATGGCCGGTTGCACCTGCTGGAACATCTCGCCCTGCACGGACGCGAATCGGTGAGCAGCCCCAGCAATGGCGAGGTCGGACTGCTGCACACCGCTTTTACTATCGCCGGCCGGCCCGAGCAGGTCGTCGACTTCTTCGCCCAGCTCTGCACATGGCTTGCCGATCCTCACTTCGAGAATCTCGATCATGAACGGCGGGTGCTGGCGGCCGAAGAGCGGCAGCAGCGTGCGGACGGCACGCTGGCGCGGCACCTGATGTGGCGTTACGGCGCCCGCGGAGCCGGCCTGGCGCCCTATCAGGAGTACGGCCTGCACCAGGCGGGTGTCCATGACCTGCGCACGCTTGCGCAGGCGGCATTCGTCAGCGGCAACGCGGTACTGACCCTCTGCGGTGAGCCGCCGGCGGACCTGCGGTTGCCGCTGCGAGACGGCCGGCGGCTGCCGATTGACGTTGCGGTCGCCTGCGAGCAGCCGTTGCCTGGCGGCTTCACCGATCCTGTCAACGGCATCGGACTGTCCGGCGCGGTGACCCGGTCCACGGCGGCAACCACCTTCGCCCGGACGCTGCACCGTGAACTCCAGCGCGACATTCGAGGCCGGAGCGGAATGGGGTACAGCGCCTGGTCGGCTTACGAGGTGGTCGACGCCGAGACCGCGGTGATCGCCACCGGTATGGACATCCTCGCCGAAGGCAGAGCCGGACTGGTCGATCGCACGCAGGCCCTACTTCGCCGGTTGGCCGGCCAGGGCCCGGGCGCGGCGGACTTCGCCGATGACATCGAGTTGACCGTCCGACACCTCAGCGATCCGTCCGCCGACCCATGGTTGCGCGCCTACGCGGCGGCCAGGACCGACGTGCTCGGCGGTGAACCCTTCGACTACGACGAGTATCTCAACGAGCTGCGGCGCCTGAGCATCGACGACCTCCGCCAGGTGGCCGGCCAGTTCCAGGCCAGCATGCTGCTTGGCGTGGACGGAGGAACAGATCACGGCGATCTGCCCTGGCTCGAGCTGCAGCTGAACGGCCGGCGAATCGAAGGGGGCCGGTCCCATTTCTCGGTCGAGCGCCCGGTGAACCGCTCCGTACTCATCGTCGGTCCTGAACAGATCCGGCTGGATGACGGTGATCAATGGCTGGCCGCCGACCCGGCGGAGGTGGCGGCTGCTTTGGCCTATCCGGACGGCGGACGCGTCCTGATCCGTTTGGACGGTTACCGGCTGACCGTCGAACCGAGCTTGTGGCGACACGGTCAGGCCGCGGTCAGCGCCATCGATGCGCTGATCCCGGCGGACCGCGTCGTGGCGATGCCGGCGCGACCCGCCGACCTGATCCCTAAGCCGACTGTCGGCCGCCGCGACCGGTTCCGGTATCGCCTGCAGCTGGTGGTGACCCACCCGGCGGTACTGGCGATGTGCGCGTTCCTGGTCGGCGTGACGGACGTCGACCACCTGGCGGGCGGGTATGGCGGGTACTTGTACTTTCTGACTTTGCTCGCCGGGGTGGTCGCTTACCGCATGTTCCAACGCCGGCGCAGCCGCCCTCGACCGGCGGCGGCTCCACCACGGTGGCGCCGCCGCGGCCGCGGTTGATCACTGCTCGCGCATCGGGACCCGCACCCCGCGCTCGGCGGCGACCTCGTCCGCGCGCGGGTAGCCGGCGTCGACGTGCCGGATCACCCCCATGCCGGGGTCGTTGCTGAGCACCCGGGCCAGCTTCTGGGCCGCCAGCGGCGTTCCGTCGGCGACGCTGACCTGGCCGGCATGGATCGAGCGGCCCATCCCGACCCCGCCACCGTGGTGGATCGAGACCCAGGTCGCGCCGCTGGAGACGTTGACCATGGCGTTGAGCAGCGGCCAGTCCGCGATCGCGTCCGAGCCGTCGGCCATCGCCTCGGTCTCGCGGTAGGGCGAGGCGACCGAGCCGGCGTCCAGGTGATCCCGGCCGATGACGATCGGTGCGGCCACCTCGCCGCGGGCCACCAGGTCGTTGAAGACCAGGCCGGCCTTGTCCCGCTCGCCGTAGCCCAGCCAGCAGATCCGGGCCGGCAGGCCCTGAAAGTGCACCCGCTCCTGGGCCATCGTGATCCACCGGTGCAGCGACTCGTTCTCGGGGAACAGCTCAAGCACGGCCTTGTCGGTGCGGGCGATGTCCTTGGCCTCACCCGACAGCGCCGCCCACCGGAACGGGCCCTTGCCCTCGGCGAACAGCGGCCGGATGTAGGCCGGGACGAAGCCGGGGAACGCGAAGGCGCGGGAGTAGCCGGCCAGCTGGGCCTCGCCGCGGATCGAGTTGCCGTAGTCGAAGACCTCGGCGCCGGCGTCGGCGAAGCCCACCATCGCCTCGACGTGGCGGGCCATCGAGGCCCGGGCCCGGCCGGTGAACTCCTCCGGCTTGCGGGCGGCGTAGTCCTTCATGTCGTCGAACTCGACGCCGATCGGCAGGTAGGCCAGCGGGTCGTGCGCCGAGGTCTGGTCGGTGACGATGTCGATCGGGGCGCCGTTGGCCAGCAGTTGCGGCACCAGCGACGCGGCGTTGCCGAGCAGCCCGATCGACAGCGGCCGGCGGGCGTCGCGGGCCTCGACGGCCAGCTCCAGCGCGTGCTGCGTCGAGTCGGCCTGCACGTCCAGGTACCGGTGCTCGATCCGGCGGGCGATGCGGCTCGGGTCGCACTCGATGCAGATCGCGACGCCGTCGTTCATCGTCACCGCCAGCGGCTGCGCGCCGCCCATCCCGCCCAGGCCCGCGGTCAGGGTGATGGTGCCGGCCAGGGTGCCGTTGAACTTCTTGGCCGCGACCGCCGAGAAGGTCTCGTAGGTGCCCTGCAGGATGCCCTGGGTGCCGATGTAGATCCAGGAGCCGGCCGTCATCTGGCCGTACATGGTCAGGCCGAGCTGCTCGAGCCGGCGGAACTCCTCCCAGTTGGCCCAGTCGCCCACCAGGTTGGAGTTGGCGATCAGCACCCGCGGCGCCCACTCGTGGGTCTGCATCACCCCGACCGGGCGCCCCGACTGCACCAGCAGCGTCTCGTCCAGCTTCAGGGTGGTGAGCGTCCGGACGATCGCGTCGTAGCTGTTCCAGTCCCGGGCCGCCTTGCCGGTGCCGCCGTAGACCACCAGGTCTTCGGGGTGCTCGGCCACCTCGGGGTCCAGGTTGTTCATCAGCATGCGCAGCGGCGCTTCGGTCTGCCAGCCCCGCGCGCTCAGTTCGGTGCCACGAGCCGCGCGGATCACCCGCGAAGTAGTAGTCATGCCAGTCATGGTGGCTCGTCCGGGTTCGGATGACCAGAGCGGGGTCCGGTGGCGGCGCTCCCCCCGGCCGAGCGGGACGTCATCATGGTGCGGTACGCCGGTGGCACTATCGGATGCGCACGGGGAGGTAGGTGGCGATGCCGGGGGATCTGCCAGCAGCAGTGGTCGGGACGGCCGGGCGGGAGCCGATGCCCCTGCCCGGTCCGGAGCCGGCTGCGAGCTCCCCGCTGGAGGCCGTCAGCTGGCCGGTGCGCACCGCCCGGCTCCGGCTACGTCCCGCTGCTCCCGCGGACGCCGAGGCCACCTGGGAGTACTGGCAGTTCGAGTCCGTCAACCACTGGCTGTCCCGCGCCCCCGCCACCTTGGAGGAGTACCGCGAGGTGTTCGGAAACCCGGCTCGCCTGGCCAAGACGCTCGTCGTCGAGCTCGAGGGGGCGGTGATCGGTGACCTGATGATCAACGTCGAGGACGCCTGGGCGCAGGCCGAGGTCGCCGGGCAGGCCCGCGGCGTGCAGGCCGAACTGGGCTGGTCCTTCCATCCCGAGCACACCGGGCACGGCTACGCCACCGAAGCGGTCCACGAGCTGATCCGGCTCTGCTTCACCGATCTGGCGCTGCGCCGGGTGACGGCCAATTGCTTCGCGGGCAACGAGGCGTCGTGGCGGCTGATGGAACGGCTGGGGATGCGCCGTGAGATCCACACCGTCCGCGAGTCCCTGCACCGGTCGGGGGAGTGGCTCGACGGCATGGGCTACGCGCTGCTCGCCGACGAGTGGCGCGAGCTCCGGTGACCGGCCGGGGCTCACCTATCAAGGGCTTACAGACCAAGCCCGCGATGGAACAATGCGGCCCGGAAACGAGGCAGCCTGGAACAATGCAGCGTGACGCTTCGCGATCAGCTCCGAGCCCCGTAGGCCGTGGCGTTCACCTCGAGGCAGCGGCCTCGACCGGCAGGAAGTGACCCGCCCGTGATCCGCTTCGACTCGGTCTCCAAGCATTATCCCGACGGCACGGTGGCCGTCGACTCGCTGGACCTGGTGGCGCCCTCCGGTCAGATCACGGTCTTCGTCGGCCCGTCCGGCTGCGGCAAGACCACCTCGCTGCGAATGATCAACCGGATGATCGAACCGACGTCGGGCAAGATCTGGCTCGACGACAAGGACACCTCGACCATCGCCACCCACGAGCTGCGCCGCCAGATCGGGTACGTGATCCAGCACGCCGGGCTGTTCCCGCACCGCACCATCGTGGACAACATCGCCACGGTGCCGCTGCTGCTGGGCTGGGACCGCAAGAAGGCCCGGGCGCGCGCCCGCGAGCTGCTGGAGCGGGTCGGGTTGCCGGCCCACTTCGCCGACCGCTATCCCGCCCAGCTGTCCGGCGGCCAGCAGCAGCGGGTCGGGGTGGCCCGGGCGCTGGCCGCCGACCCGCCGGTCATGTTGATGGACGAGCCCTTCAGCGCGGTGGACCCCATCGCCCGCGAGCAGTTGCAGGAGGAGTTCCTGCGGCTGCAGAACGACCTGGGCAAGACCATCGTGTTCGTCACCCATGACATCGACGAGGCGATCAAGCTCGGCGACCAGGTCGCGGTGCTGCGGGTAGGCGGCCGGCTGGCCCAGCTGGCCACCCCGGCGCGGTTGCTGAGCGAGCCGGCCGACGCCTTCGTGGCCGCCTTCGTCGGCCGGGACCGGGGTTACCGGGCGCTGGGCTTCACCCCGGCCGGTGAGATCGCCACCCACGACGAGCCCACCGTCGCGATGGGCTCGTCGCTGACCGGCGCGGAATCCGTCGACGGCTGGCTGCTCGCGGTCGACCCGCAGGGCGCTCCGCAGGGTTGGCTGCGGCTGGCCGACCTGAACTCGGACAAGGCGGGTCCGGACAAGGCGGGTCCGGGCGGGGTCACTGTCACCGAGGAGCTGCTGCACCGGGGCGGCACGGTGGCCGAGCGGGACGGCTCGCTGCGCTCGTTGCTGGACGCCTGCCTGTCCTCGCCGAGCGGGCGCGGCGTGCTGGTGGACCAGACCGGCCGGCTGGTCGGCACCGTGACCGCCACCGAGGTGCTGGCGCTGATCGAGCAGCGTTCACCGGCCGGCGCCGCGGAGCAACCCGTCGGGGGCGGCCAGTGATCGACTACTTCCGGGCGAACTCCGACGAGATCCTCAACTGGCTGGGCTGGCATGCCCGGCTCTCGGCGCTGCCGCTGGTGTTCGGCCTGCTGATCGCGTTGCCGCTGGGGTGGTTGGCGCGGCGCTACCGCTGGCTGTACCCGCCGCTGGTGACGACCGCCGGCCTGCTCTACACGATCCCGTCGCTGGCGCTGTTCATCCTGCTGCCGGGGCTGCTCAAGACCAGGATCCTCGATCCGACCAACGTCGTGGTGGCCCTGACTATCTATACGGTGGCGTTGTTGGTCCGGGTGGTGGCCGACGCGCTGGCGGCGGTGCCCGAAGAGGTGCTGCAGGCCGCCACCGCGATGGGCTACCGCAGGGTGGGCCGGCTGCTCAGGGTCGAGCTGCCGATCGCTGTGCCGGTGATCGCGGCCGGCCTGCGGGTGGCGGCGGTGTCCAACGTCAGCCTGGTGTCGGTGGCGGCGCTGATCGGCATCCCGCAGCTCGGCCAGCTGTTCACCAACGGCTTCCAGCTCAGCTACCAGACCCCGATCCTGCTGGGCATCCTGCTGTCGGTGTTGCTGGCCCTGGTCTTCGACTCCACGATCCTGCTGATGGCCCGGCTGCTGACCCCCTGGCGACGGGCGGTGGCGCGATGATCTCCGACGTCTGGAACTGGCTCACCACCGCCTCGCACTGGCAAGGTCCCGACGGCGTCCCCATCCACCTGAAGGAGCATCTGCAGTACTCGCTGATCGCCCTGGTGATCGCCGCGGCCATCGCGCTGCCGCTCGGCCTGCTGATCGGCCACACCGGCCGCGGCAGCTTCGTGGTGGTGGCCGTCGCGAACTCGTTCCGGGCGCTGCCCACGGTCGGCCTGCTGACCTTCTTCGTCATCCTGATCTCCCCGCACATCCACAGCACCGGCAACGCGACCTACCTCATCCCCAGCGAGATCGTCCTGGTGTTGTTGGCCATTCCATCCATGCTGACCAGCACCTACGCGGGGGTCAGCGCGGTCGACCCGGCGGTGCGGGACGCCGCCAGGGGCATGGGGATGCGCGGCATGCAGACGCTCTGGCAGGTCGAAGTGCCCAATGCCCTTCCGCTGATCTTCTCCGGTGTCCGCAGCTCGTTCCTGCAGGTGATCGCCACCGCCACCATCACCGCCTACGTGTCGCTGGGCGGCCTGGGGCGCTACCTCATCGACGGCCTGGCCCAGCAGGACTATCCGCAGATGGCCTCGGGGGCGGTGCTGGTCGCGTTGCTGGCCATGCTGATCGACCTCGTGCTGGCTGTGATCCAGCGCTACGCCGTCTCGCGCGGCATCTCCGGCCGATACTCCACCAAGCGGATTCTGGACCCGGCGGAGCAGCAGGCGCTGCTTTCCGCCGCCCCGATGAGCTGAGCGCCGCCCTAACTGCTCGCACTATGATCTCGATGATCTGGTAGATGACAGGAGAATCCCCGACATGACAGCTATTCGCGCTTTCGCCGCCGCTGCCGTCAGCGCGTGTTTGCTGCTGCTCACCGCCTGCGGGGACAGCGATGACCCCACCGACACCAACCCGGGCGGGGCGGGTTCGTCGGCGCCCACCGACACCATCGTGATCGGCTCGGCGAACTTCCAGGAGAACGTCGTGCTGGCCAACATCTACGCCGGCGCGCTCAAGGCCAAGGGCGTCAAGGTCACCACCAAGCTCAACATCGGCAGCCGCGAGACCTACCTACCGGCTCTGAGGGACGGCTCGATCGACCTGATCCCGGAGTACTCCGGCGTGCTGCTGCAGTACTTCGACAAGAACGCCACCGCGGTCAGCAGCGACGAGGTCTACACCGCGCTGCAGAAGGCCACCCCGCAGCCGCTGATCGTGCTGCAGCAGTCCGCAGCCCAGGACAAGGACGCGATCGTGGTCACCAAGGAGACCGCGGCCAAGTACAACCTCAAATCGATCGCCGACCTGACCTCGGTGGCGGGCAACCTCACCCTCGGCGCCCCGCCCGAGTTCCAGACCCGGGCGGACGGGATCCCCGGGCTGGAGAAGGTCTACGGCGTGAAGTTCAAGACCTTCAAGAAGCTGGACCCGGGTGGCCCGCTCACCCAGAACGCCCTGAAGAACGGCCAGATCGACGCTGGCGACATCTTCACCACCGACCCGCTGATCTCCAAGAACGGCTGGGTGGTGTTGGAGGACCCGAAGAACCTCTACACCGCGCAGAACGTGCTGCCGCTGATCAACAGCGAGAAGGCCTCCGACACGGTCAAGGCCGCCCTGGACGCCGTCTCGGCCAAGCTCACCACCGAGGACCTGATCAAGATGAACGAGCAGGTGTCGCTGGAGAAGCAGAACGCCGAGGACGTCGCCCAGAAGTGGCTGTCCGACGCCGGGCTGGTCTAGGCCTGCCTGAGGCGGGGCTTCGACGCATGACCGACCAGCCGTCCTTCGATCGGATGTGGGACGAGTTGACCCCGATCGGCCGGTCGGCGGCCACCGGCGGTTACCAGCGGTTCGCCTGGACCCGGACCGACCACGACCTGCGGGAGTGGTTCGCGGCCCAGGCGGCCGACCGGGGACTGTCGCTGACGCTGGACCGCGCCGGTAACCAGTGGGCCTGGTGGGGTGAGCCGTCCTCTCACCAGCGCGGCCTGGTGATCGGCAGCCACCTCGACTCGGTGCCCGACGGCGGCGCCTTCGACGGGCCGCTGGGCGTGGTGTCGGCGTTCGCGGCGGTGGATGCCTTGCGCCAGCAGGGCTTTCAACCCCGGCGTCCGATCGGGGTCGTCAACTTCGGCGACGAGGAAGGCGCCCGGTTCGGCATCGCCTGCGCCGGATCCAGGTTGATCACCGGCGCGCTGCCCGCCGACCGTGCCCGGGCGCTGTCCGACGCCGAGGGGACCAGCATGGCCGCGGCGATGCGCGCTTCGGGCCTGGACCCGGACGGCGTCGGCCCCGACTCCGAGACCCTCGACCGGATCGGGTGCTTCGTCGAGCTGCATGTCGAGCAGGGCCGCGGCCTGGTGGAGCTGGACCGGCCCGTCGCGGTGGGTTCGCAGATCTGGCCGCACGGCCGCTGGCGGATCGAGCTGCCCGGTGAGGCCAACCATGCCGGCACCACCCGGCTGGCTGACCGCCGCGACCCGACGCTGGCCTACGCCCGGCTGATCTTGGCGGCCCGGGAGGCGGCCGAGCGCCGGGACTCGGTGGCCACCATGGGCAAGGTGAGCGTCTTTCCCAACGGGGTGAACGCGATCCCGTCGCACGTCACCGCCTGGCTCGATGCCCGCGGCCCGGACGCCGAGCAGGTGCTGGCCGTGGTGGCCGAACTGGACGCGCTGGCCTCCGGCGCCGGTGGCAGCCTGCTGCAGGAGTCCTGGACCGAGGCCACCGGCTTCGACCGCGACCTGAGCGACCGGATCAGCGCCGTGCTGGCCGGCGCCCCGGTGCTGGGCACCGGAGCCGGGCACGACGCCGGCATCCTGGCCAACGCCGGCGTCGCCACCGCGATGCTGTTCGTCCGCAATCCCACCGGCATCTCGCACTCGCCGGCCGAGCACGCCGAGCTCGAGGACTGCCATGCCGGGGTGCGGGCGCTGACCTCGGTGGTGGCCGAGCTGGCCGGATGAGCAGGCTCCGGATGAGCAGCTACTGGGCGCCCTACGGCTGGTTGCCGGGCGGCGTCGCGGAGCGGGTCCGGCTGGTGGCCGAGGACGGCCGCTGGACGCGCGTCGAGGCCGGCGTGGAGCCGGCCGATCAGGACGTCCGGCTGCCCGGCCTGGTGCTGCCCGGCTTCGCCAACACCCACTCCCATGCCTTTCACCGGGCGCTGCGCGGGCGGACCCACGGCGACGGCGGCACCTTCTGGACGTGGCGCGACCGGATGTACGCACTGGCCCGCCGGCTCGAGCCGCCGGCCTATCACCTGCTGGCCAGAGCGGTCTACGCCGAGATGGCGCTGGCCGGAATCAGCGCCGTGGGCGAGTTCCACTACCTGCACCACCAGCAGGACGGCAGCCCCTACCCGGACCCGAACGCCTTCGGCCACGCGTTGATCCAGGCGGCCTCCGAAGCCGGCATCCGGATCACCCTGCTGGACACCTGCTACCTCAGCGGCGGCCTCGGCCCGGCCGGTCACCTGGAGCTGGACGAGGTGCAGCGCCGGTTCAGTGACGGCTCCGCGGCTGCCTGGCAGCAGCGGGTGGCGCTGCTGGCCCAGATTCACGGGGCCCAGGTCGGCGCGGCCCAGGACGACACGGTCCGGATCGGTGCGGCGATCCACTCGGTCCGGGCGGTGCCGGCCGGCCAGCTCGGTCAGGTCGTCGCGGCCGCGGCCGGCAGCCCGCTGCACGTCCACGTCTCCGAGCAGCCGGCCGAGAACGAGGCCACCCTGGGGCACTACGGCTGCAGCCCCACCGAGCTGCTGGCCAGGCACGGCTTCGGCGGGCCGCTGCACACCGCGGTGCACGCCACCCACCTGAGCGCCGCCGACATCGCGCTCTACGGCCGCACCGCGACCAACATCAGCTTCTGCCCCACCACCGAGCGGGACCTGGCCGACGGCATCGGCCCGGCCCCGGAACTGGCGGCGGCCGGCGCCCGGCTGACCCTGGGCAGCGACCAGAACGCCTGCGTCGACCTGCTCGAGGAGGCCCGCGCCCTGGAACTGCACGCCCGGCTGGCCAGCCTGCGCCGGGGCCGGTTCAGCCCTGCCGAGCTGGTGGACGCGCTGACCGGGCACGCCAGCCTCGGCTGGCCGGACGCGGGTCAGCTGGCGCCGGGCCAGCGGGCCGACCTGGTGGCGCTGCGGCTGGACACCGTCCGGACCGCGGGGGCGCTGCCCGAGCAGGTGGTGCTGGTGGCCGGCGCGGCCGACGTCGACACGGTGCTCGTCGACGGCCGGCTGGTGGTCTCCGGCGGCCGGCACGTTCTGGGTGACGTCGCCGGCCTGCTGGCCGAGGCCATCGCCCCGCTCTGGCGCTGACCCGTCCTTTCTAGCCATTGCGCGGTGGGGATCAGCGGGCCAGCCGGGTGGGGCCCAGTCGCAGGGCGGCCGGAGCCGAGGCGGGCACGGCGGGACGGACCGGTGGCACCGGGTCCAGCCGGCGATAGGGCTGCCCCAGCGCCGGCCGCTGATCGGGCTCGCCGTTGTTGGGCCACAACGCCGTCGCCCGCTCGGCCAGCGCGGTGATCGACAGCGACGGGTTGACGCCCAGGTTGGCCGACAGCGCCGAGCCGTCCAGCACGTGCAGCCCGTCGTAGCCGTAGAGCCGGTGGTACGGATCGATCACCCCGGTCTCGGCGGAGTCCCCGATCGGGCAGCCGCCGATGAAATGGGCGGTCATCGGCACGTTGAACAGGTCACCGTAGGTCCCGCCCGGCGCGCCGCCGATGTTGTCGGCGAGCTGGCGGGCGGCCTGGTTGGCCACCGGTATCCAGCTCGGGTTGGGCTCGCCGATGCCCTGGGTGGAGGTCAGCCGCAGCCGTCCGAACCGGGTCTTTCGTCCCAGCACGGTGATCGAGTTGTTCAGCGACTGCATCACCAGCAGGATGACGGTCCGCTCGGACCAGTGCCGGGGCACCACGGTCCGCAGGATCAGTCGGGGATGGCGGACCGCCACCCCGAGCCACTGCCGGATCCGGTGGGCCGGGCTGCCGCCGTCAGTGAGCGCGGTGCTCAGCAGGCCCATCGCGTTGCTGCCCCGGCCGTAGCGGACCGGCTCGATGTGGGTGTGCGGATCGGGATGCCAGGACGAGGTGATGGCCACCCCGCGGGTGTAGTCGGCGCGGCGGTCCTTCGACACCACGCCCAGCAGGGCTTCGGAGTTGGTCCGGGTCAGCTGGCCCAGCCGCGCCGAGATCCGGGGCAGGGTGCTGGCCCGCAGTTGGTGCAGCAGCTTCTGGGTGCTGTACGCGCCGGCGGCGAACACCACCTGCTCGGCGGTGTAGACCCGGCTGTCCCTGCGTGGCCGCCAGCTGCCGGTGCGCACCGCGCTGACCTGATAGCCGCCGCCGGGCATCGACCGCACGCCGGTGGCGGTGGTCAGCGGGTGCACGGTGGCGCCGGCCCGTTCGGCCAGGGCCAGGTAGTTCACGGTCAGGGTGTTCTTGGCGCCGTGCCGGCACCCGGTCATGCACTCACCGCACTCGATGCAGCCGGTGCGCTCGGGCCCGGCGCCGCCGAAGTACGGGTCCGGCACCCGCTGGCCGGGCTCCTTGCGACCGTCCCGGCCGAAGAACACCCCGACCGGGGCGGGCTCGAAGGTGTCGCCGGCGCCGAACTGCTCGGCCAGCCGCTTCATCTGCACGTCCGCGGGGGTGGTGCTGGGGTTGGTCACCACCCCGAGCATCTTCTTCGCCTGGGCGTAGAACGGCGCCAGTTCCGAGCGCCAGTCGGTGATGTGGGCCCACTGCGGATCGGCGAAGAACGGCTCGGGCGGCTCGTACAGGGTGTTGGCGTAGTTCAGCGAGCCGCCGCCGACCCCCGCGCCGGCCAGGATCACCACGTTCCTCAGCAGGTGGATCCGCTGGATGCCGGTCAGGCCCAACCTCGGCGCCCAGAGAAAGTCGGCCAGGTTCCAGGACGTCCGGGGAAGCGTGTGCTCGTCGAAGCGCCGGCCGGCCTCCAGGACACCGACCCGGTACCCCTTCTCGGTCAGCCGGAGGGCGGTGACGCTGCCGCCGAAGCCGGAGCCGATCACCAGCACGTCGAAGTCGTTCTGTGCAGTCACTTTCCGAGCTCCTTGCCGGCGGGTCCAACCGGAGTTCCGTTATCTCCGGCAGTTATTCTTAACTCCCAGCAGACATCTAGACGCAATTACCTAGCTAAGCGTCTAAATACGTCTATTACTTTCCAGCGGGCTTATTCCACGGGGGCCACCGCGCTCCAACTAACGGTCAATTCTCCGAAGCGGTGCCGGCCGGCTGTGCTCAACACCGGCCAGTCCGCAGCCAGGGGTGGCAGCCATCGCCTGCCAGCGCTGCCGCGGGCCGAAAACGGCCAACGGCGCGTGCAGATCCCAGGCGGCGTCCATCGCGCGCAGCAGCCGGTGGATCGGCTCGCCCGCCACGTTGCGGTGGATGAGTGCCTTGACCAACCGATCCGCCACGTCCGAGGGCCGTTGCAGGTCGGCGAGACGGCAGCTCAGGGTCAGGCTCAGCGGCCCGCGGGCGTCCAGCAGCACCCAGCTGGCCCGCCTGCCCAGCTCGTCGCTGGTGCCTTCGACGAGGACACCGCCAGGCGCCAGCTGGCTCCGCATCCGCTGCCAGGCCTCGGGAACGGCCGAGGGCGGGTACTGCCGCAGCACGTTCGCGGCGCGCACGATCACCGGCCGCCGGCCCGCCAACTCGAAGCCGCCGAGGCCGAAGCTCAGCCCGGGCCGGCTTGCCGGCTGGGCGGCGGCCACCCGCTCGGGGTCGATCTCCAGACCGAGCACCTCGACGTCGGGCCGCCGCGGGCGCAGCCTGCTCAGCAGCTCGACGGCGGTGACCGGGCTCTGGCCGTAGCCCAGGTCGATCACCAGCGGCACGGCGGCCTGCCGCAGCGGCTCGGCCAGCTGGGATGCGATCCAGTTGTCCATCCGGCGCAACCGATTCGCGTTCGTGGTGCCCCGGGTCGGCAGCCCGAGCGCCCTGGCCCGGCCGGCTGCCAGCCGCGGCTGCTTCGTCACGCCGGCGATTCTCCCCGATGGCGCGTCCTGGGCATCGTCGGGTTACACCTAAACTTGACAGCCATGGCCACCACCCTTGCCGAGTTGACGACGCTGCGGCTCGGTGGCCCCGCCGGGCGGATCGAGATCGCCTCCAGCAGCGACGAGCTGGTGGCCCTGGTGGCGGCCGCGGACGCCGCCGACGAGCCGGTCCTGCTGGTGGGCGGCGGCTCGAACCTGGTGGTGGGCGACGCCGGCTGGCCCGGGCTGGTGATCCGGGTCGCCTCCGACACGATCACCCGTCAGGACGTCGATGACGAGCAGCTGATCACGGTGGCGGCGGGGGTGTCCTGGGACGAGTTGGTGGCCCGGACCGTCGCCGACGGGTTGGCCGGCCTGGAGACGATGTCGGGCATCCCCGGCCTGACCGGCGCGACGCCGGTGCAGAACGTCGGCGCCTACGGCTCGGAGGTCGCCGACTTCCTGACCGGGCTGCGGATCTATGACCGCCAGAGCCGGACGGTTCAGTGCTGGTCACCCGAGCGGTGCGAGTTCGGCTTTCGCAGCTCGGCGTTCAAGCACACCGACCGGTTTGTAGTCCTGGAGGTGACGTTCCGGTTGACCCGCAGCACCTGGTCCGGGCCGATCCGGTACCTGGAACTGGCCAACCGGCTCGGCATCGAGCCCGGCGCCACCGCCCCGCTGGACGCGGTCCGCGCCACCGTGCTGGAACTGCGGCGATCCAAGGGGATGGTGCTGGACGAGGCCGATCACGACAGCTGGAGCGTCGGGTCGTTCTTCGTCAACCCACTGCTGGACGAGGTGCCGGCCGCGGCCGAGGGCTGCCCGCGCTGGCAGACCGACGGGCGGACGAAGTTGTCGGCTGCCTGGCTCATCGAGCAGGCCGGTTTTCCACGCGGTTGGGGGCTGGATCGGGGCCGCGGCACGGTGTCGGTCTCGACCAAGCACACGCTGGCCCTGACCAATCGTGGCGGTGCCACCACCGCGGAATTGCTGGCACTCGCCGCCGAAATCCGCGCCGGGGTCCAGGCCAGGTTCGGTATCCGGCTCGGGCCCGAGGCGCATCTTCGAAATTGTACTTTTTAACTATCCGATACCGTGCGTAGTTAGCCGGTCACCGGCTAACGTATGAACCCACATCGGACACCACGAAATTGCGAGGTCGGGTTGGCCAGCGAGCGCGTCACCTTCGCTGATGTCCTCCGAATTCGCGAATTCCGGGTGCTGTGGTTCGCTGATGCCCAATCGGCGATCGGTGATCAAATCGCCCGGGTGGCGTTGTCGGTGCTGGTGTTCCAGCAGACCGCCTCGGCCCTGCTCACCGCGCTCACCTACGCGCTGACTTTCCTGCCGGCGATGCTCGGCGGCGTGCTGCTGTCCGGGCTTGCCGACCGGTTGCCGCGCCGCCAGGTGATGGTGGGCTGCGACGTGGCACGCGCGGTGCTGCTGGGCTGCATGGCGATCCCGGGGGTGCCGATCTGGCTGCTGTGCGCCCTGCTGGTGCTGGCGGTGCTGACCGAGGCTCCGTTCATAGCAGCGGAGTCCTCGCTGATGCCGATCATCCTCGAGGGTGAGTACTACATAGTGGGCACCGGCCTGCGCACCATCACCAACCAGGTTGCCCAGCTGGCCGGCTTTGCCGGTGGCGGCCTGCTCATCGCGCTGGTCGGCGCCCGGGCCGGCCTAGCACTGGATGCCGTCACCTTCGCGCTGTCCGCGGTGTTGATCATGGTGGCGATCAAGCCCCGACCGGCGGCGGCCGCCACCTCGGCTGCGCAGGACAGCATCGGCCCGACCTTTCTGAGCGGGGTGTCCTCGGGCCTGCGACTGATCTTTCATAACCCGAGACTGCGCATCCTGGTGGGGCTGTCCTGGTTGGCGGGGCTGTACGTGGTGCCCGAGGGGGTCGCCGCTCCCTATGCCGACAACCTGGGCCATGACGCGGTCGCCACCGGCCTGTTGATGGCAGCGATTCCAGCCGGCACCGCGCTCGGCACCTACCTGTGGGTCCGCTTCGTGCCGAGCAGGATCCGCTCGGTCTGGATGGGCCCGATGGCTGCCGGCGTCGGGGTGCCCCTGGGGCTGTGCGCCCTGAATCCGAACCTGGTCTTCTCACTGCTGCTGTGGGCGGCTGCCGGGTTGTTCTTCGGCTATCAGGTTCAGGTGATCACCGAGTTCGTCCGAACGGTGCCGGACGAGCAGCGCGGGCAGGCTATCGGCATCGCGTCCTCCGGCCTGCTTGCCGTGCAGGGTTTCGGCATCCTGGCCGGTGGCATTGTCGCAAGTGTGTGGGGGGTCAACGGGGCCGTGGCGAGCGCCGGCCTGCTCGGCACGGCGCTCGCGGTGGTGCTGTCCTGGCGCTGGCATCGAACCACCCCAGCACGGCTGCAGCCGGAGTTGGCCGAACCGGTGATGCTCCCCACCCAACCTGAGCGGATCGCCGAGGACCGGTCCACCGCCTGAGCGGTGGTCAGGGCCAGTTCCAGTTGCCGAGCAACGTGTCCTCCTCGCAGTCGTTGAACAGCTTGCGGGTTAGGGCCAGCGCCAGTTTTTGAGCATGCCGAGCCTCCTCACGCACTTGATCGGTCGGGAAAGGCTGCGGTTTAGGGCCAGCGCCAGTTGTAGAGCATCTGTCTGACCTCCTTTGGGCGCATCTTCGCAACGGCTAAGTAGCGGTATGGGTGGTATCAGGTGGTTACCTGGTTATGGGTGGGTGTCAGGTGACAAACCAGACCGCGATCCACTAGCTTCTGAGGCAAGACAACCGGGTGGGGAAATGTCTAGAACAGCACGCGGCGCACCGATTTCGCCGCTGGCAAGGGTCCGCTCGTGGGACCTCTGGGCTACCCCGCGGGCGATGCTGGCGTTCGTGCTGACTGTCGACGCAGTGATGTTCTTAGTGGCTTTCTGTCTGATAATCAACACTGAACCCGTTGTGTCCGATCTGGCCCGCATCGCGATCCTGCTCGGGTTGTGGGTGGTGTTCGAAGAAACTTCCAACCGAATTGCCCGGTTGCGCATCAGGTTGGCAGACTACGGCCACGTCGATATGACCTCAGTGTGGACATTTGCCGCAGCTCTGGTCCTGCCTCCGTCATTGACCGTGCTGCTGTGCGCGGTCGTGCTCGGTTATGCCTGGTTGCGTCACGAGCGGGATAGTGGCATGCGGGCCTACCGCCAGGTGTTCGGCGCGGCGGTGGTGATCGCATCGTGCCTGAGCGCCCGACTCGTCCTAAACCTTTTTCCGGCCGGGGTCAGCGCCACCGACCAGGCGTTCTGGGCGGTCGGGGCCGTCGTGGTGGCGATGCTGGTCTACGCGAGCGTGAACTTCGTCGTCCTGTTCGTGGCGATCTACCTGGCGGTCCGACCCGTCAAGTTGAGTGCGCTGCTGGAGAACCGGCAGGACGTGACCCTGGAGTTCGCCACCCTCTGCCTCGGCGGGCTGACCGCGCTGGCGCTGGCCAATCAGCCGCTGCTGAGCGTGCTGGTGGTGCCGCCGCTGTTCGTACTGCAGCGCAGTGTGCTCACCAAGCAGCTCGAGATCGCGGCCACCACCGACTCCAAGACCGGGCTGCTCAACGCCGCGACCTGGCAGCACATGGCTCAACGCGAGCTTGCCCGGGCCCGCCGTGAGCACGAGGCCGCCGCGTTGCTGATCATCGACATGGACAACTTCAAGCTGGTGAACGACACCCATGGTCACATGGCCGGCGACTCCGCGCTCCGGGCGGTCGCCGACTGCCTGGTGCACGAGTTGCGACAGTACGACGCGATCGGCCGGTTCGGTGGTGAGGAATTCGTGGCGATGCTGTCCGGGGTGGATCAGCTGACAGCGGTCGGAATCTCCGAGCGCATCCGGCAGCAGGTCCAGCTGCTCGAGGTGGCCAGCCCGGTCGAGGGCCAGCCGGCCCTGATCGGGTTGTCGGCCTCGATCGGCATCAGCTGTTACCCCGAGCACGGCGCCGAACTCCAGGACCTGCTGCACGCCGCCGACTCGGCGCTGTACGCGGCCAAGCGAGGCGGGCGCAACCGGGTCGTGGTGTGCGCCCAGTCTGAGTAGCGGTAGCGCTTTCCGGTATCCGCTCGGGCCTGTCTGGAATCCTGATACGCCGTGTTGGCTGAATCACCTGCAATCCTGTGTTCGAATGTGCACTAGGTGTATGCGCTGACCTGCTCCTATGGTTACCGTGTCACCGAAGGCGAGGATGATCCCGAACGTGCACAAAGTAATATCTGCTCGTCGGGTCTCGTTCCTCGACGTGCTTCGGGTTCCAGAGTTCCGGGTGCTCTGGTTGGCCGACGCGCAGTCGATGGCCGGCGATCAGCTCGCCCGGGTCGCGCTGTCGATCATGGTGTTCGAACGGACCTCCTCCGCGCTGCTGACCGCTCTGACCTATTCCCTCACCTTCCTGCCGGCCTTGATCGGCGGCGCGTTTCTGTCAGGACTGGCCGACCGGCTGCCCCGCCGCCGGGTGATGATCGCCGCTGACCTGATTCGCGCGGTCCTGCTCGGCGTGATGGCCATCCCTGGCGTGCCGCTGTGGACGGTCTGCACGCTGCTGGTCTTCGCGGTGCTCGCGGGCTCGCCCTTCAGCGCTGCCGAGTCGGCTCTGATCCCCGAGATCCTGTCCGGAGAGGCCTTCGTGGTCGGAACCGGGCTGCGAACCATCACCAACCAGCTGGCGCAGCTGGGCGGGTTCGCCTTCGGCGGTGTGACGGTGGCGGCGATCGGCGCCCAGGCCAGCCTGGGGATCAACGCGCTGACCTTCGGGCTGTCGGCGCTGTTCATCAGCCTCGGCGTCCACCGCCGGCCGGCGCCGACCGCGGGAGCCGCCGAGCACAGTTACCTCGCCTCCATCGCGCTGGGGGCCAAACTGGTCGCGAAGGACCCGAAGCTGCGCACGCTGCTCGGCTTCTCGTGGTTGCTGGGGCTCCTCGTGGTGCCCGAAGGGGTCGCGCCGCCCTACGCGCACTCGCTCGGAGCCGGCGCCGTGGGCATCGGCCTGTTGATGGCTTCCGGTCCGGCCGGCACCGCGCTCGGCACCTATCTGTTCCTGCGCTTCGTTCCCGACGCGCTCAGGCCGAAATGGATGTGCGTGCTCGCCATGCTCAGCGGGTTGCCGCTGGTGGCCTGCTGGCTGCGTCCCGGTATCGCGGTGTCGATCGTGCTCTGGGGGCTCAGCGGCGCGGCCACTGCCTATCAGGTGCAGGTCGTCACCGAGTACGTCCGTGCCGTTCCGGACAGCCGCCGAGCACAGGCAATCGGATTCGCGGCGTCGGGCCTGCTTGCTGCCCAGGGAATCGGGATCCTGCTGGGCGGACTGGTGGCGAGCCGGTTCGGGGCCGCCACAGCGGTTGGTCTGGCCGGCGGGGTGGCGGCGGCACTGGCGGTGTGGTTCACCGTGCTCTGGAGCAGGAATGGCTCAGCAGAGCTGATCGAAGGACACCGGTAGCCGACGGCTTCTCCGCGATCGGCGGATCACCAACGGTGGTCGGTCATGAAGGGTTCTTTCCGTTCGTGCTGGACGGGGTGCAGGTGTGCTGTCGGTTTTACCAGCCGTGGTTGCTCACGGTGGCCCTTTCGTTCGTGGGTTCGGACGGGGGCTAGGTGTGCTGCGGGCTACCAGCCGTGGTTGTTCACGTGGGCCTGCTTTCATTTCTCGATTCGGCAACGGGGGAGTGTCGCCGAACTTTTTTGGGCTGGATGGTATTTCTGGACCTGCGCCAGGCTCTACCAACCGTGGTTGTTCATGCTCGCCCTCCTTGCGTGGCCTATGCCCTGATGTATATTTTATGTTAACATAGCGCCGTCAAACCTGTGCAGAGTCAAACCAGACGGACAGGAGTTAAGTTGCCAGCCTGGGCATTCTGCGCTATACACTGCGCGGTCGTCACAGATCTTACGTAGCTCGGTCGCTCTCTGTCACCCCACTCGGCTAATCTCGGGGGCCCGGTGACACACCGCGACTGAGCCGTTACTGTGAAGGAACGCAACACTGCAAGGGGTCGGGAGTACAGCGGGATGACAGTGGCACCACCGCCTGGGACGAACAGGCGTAGGTTGGCGCCCCGTTCCTGGGAACTGTGGTCACTGCCCAAAGATCTTGCCCAATATCTGATCCTGGCCGAACTCGGAGCCGTCCTCTGGACGGTCTTCGCCTTGATGACTGACACCATAAGTCGTTCAGACCTGATCCGCTTCGGCGTGCTGGCCGTCCTGTTCGCCGCCTTCCAGCAGATCTCACCGCGTATCGAGCGGATGCGGATCCGGATGGCTGACAGCCACCAGATCGACATGACCTCGGTCTGGACGTTCGCCGGGGTCATCGCGTTGCCGTCGGGGTTGTCGGCGCTGCTGGCGCTGTTGATCTCGGTGGCCATGACGGTGCTGCGGCTGCGGGCCGGCATCCACCCCTACCGCCAGATGTTCACCGCTGCCACCGTCATGCTGGCCTGCCTCACCGGCTCAGCCATCGTCAAGCTGTCCTCCTCGCACCTTGGCCACCTGTCCGGAGACGCCACCGGGGCCGCGATCGTGCTGCTGTCGCTGGTGGCCTACACCGCCGTCAACACGACGATGATCGCCGGCGCCATCTTCCTGGCGGCCCGGCCGCTTCCGGTCCGCGCGCTGTTCGGCACCGCCGAAGAGAACGGGCTCGAGATCGCGACCCTGTGCCTGGGCGCCATGACCGGCCTGACGCTGGTGTTCACGCCGTGGTTGAGCTTTCTGAGCATCGTCCCGCTGGTCGTGCTGCAGCGCGGCGCGTTGATCAAGCAACTCGAGGTGGCCGCCACCACCGACCCCAAGACCGGCCTGCTCAATGCCGTGGCCTGGCGGCAGGTCGCGCAGAAAGAGATCGCCCGCGCTGCTCGCGATCGGCACACCGTCGCCCTGATGATCATCGACATGGACCGGTTCAAGGCCGTGAACGACACCCACGGGCACCTCGTCGGCGACGCCGTCCTGGTCGCGGTCGCCGAGCGGCTGACCGCTGAACTGCGCCAGTACGACAGCATCGGCCGCTTCGGGGGCGAGGAGTTCGTCGCGATCCTGCCCGAGGTGGACATGCCCACCGCCCGGGCCGTCAGCCACCGGATCCTGGCTCGGATCCGCGAGCTGGAGGTGTTCAGCCCGGACGCGCCCGCGGTGCCGCTCGGTGGCTTCTCGGCCTCGATCGGGGTGGCGCTCTACCCCAACAACGGCGCGGACGTCGAGAGCTTGCTGCACGTCGCCGACAGCGCGCTGTACGCGGCCAAGAGCGCCGGCCGTGACCGGGTGGAGTGCGTCGTCCTCTGAGGGCGTCGTCCTCTGAGGGCGTCGTCCTCTTAGGGGTCAGCGCGTCGTTCTCTGAAAGGTCAGCGTCGCCGATCGAGCTTGTACGGACTGGCCTGGGCCAGCGGCTTCACCACCGCGAGGTCGATGTTCACGTGGGCCGGCCGGGTCGCCACGAAGGTGATGACGTCGGCCACGTCCTCGGCGGTCAGCGGCTCGGCGACCCCCTCGTAGACGGCGGCGGCGCGGGCTGCGTCACCGCGGAAGCGGACCAGCGAGAACTCCTCGGTGGCCACCAGCCCGGGCGCGACCTCCGACACCCGGACCGGGCGGCCGTTCAGCTCCAGGCGCAGGGTCTCCATCATCGCCCGGGCGGCGTGCTTGGCCGCCGAGTAACCGGCCCCGCCCTCGTAGACGGTGTAGCCGGCGATCGAGCCGGTGAGCACGATGTGGCCCCCGCCGCCGGCCTCCAGCGCCGGCAGCAGGGCCTGGGTCAGCCGCATCGCCCCGAGCACGTTGGTGTCGAACATCCTCAGCCAGTCCGCCGGGTCGGCCTCGGCGACCGGTTCGAGCCCGATCGCCCCGCCGGCGTTGTTGACCAGCAGCGCCAGGCCGTCGGGCTCGGCGCTCACCCGGTCGGCCAGTTCGGCGACCGAGTCGGGTGAGGTGACGTCCAGGCTGACCGCGGTGATGGCCGGGCTGGCCGCAGCCACCTCGGCCAGCCGGTCGGCCCGCCGGGCGCAGGCCCACACGGTGAAGCCGGCCGCGGCGAGTTGGCGGGCCGTCGCCGCCCCGATCCCACTGGACGCCCCGGTCACCACTGCCAGTCCTCGCGCGCTCGCCATGTCTGCATTCTCACTGATTCAGCTCAAGGCGGCATGATCGGAGGGGGTTAGGCGTTGTGGCCACAGAGCGGGGCCAGACACCGAACCAGGGGGGCGATGTGCGACAGGGCGTGCGACGCGAGATGTCAGCGCGGATAACCAGGCACGGCGCACTGCCGAAGCGGGTGGCCACCCTCAGCGTGCACACCTCGCCGCTGGAGCAGCCCGGCGGCGGCGACGCCGGCGGCATGAACGTCTACGTGCTCGAGACGGCCCGCAGGCTGGCCGACTCCGGCGTGGCGGTCGAGATCTTCACCCGGGCCACCTCCTCCGAGCTGCCCAAGGTGGTCGCGGTCGAGCCGGGGGTGATCGTCCGGCACGTGACGGCCGGCCCTTTCGAGGGGCTGTCCAAGCAGGACCTGCCGGGCCAGCTGTGTGCCTTCAGCGCGGCGGTGCTGCGCGCGGAGGCCCAGCACGAGCCCGGCTGGTACGACGTGGTGCACTCGCACTACTGGCTGTCCGGGCAGGTCGGATGGCTGGCCCGGGAACGGTGGGGCGTCCCGCTGGTGCACACCGCCCACACCCTGGGCCGCACCAAGAACGAGTACCTGGCCGCCGGTGACGCCCCCGAGCCGCTGGCCCGGATCGTCGGGGAGCAACAGGTGATCGCCGAGGCGGACCGGCTGATCGCCAACACCGACGACGAGGCCCGGCAACTGGTCGACTGGTATGACGCCGACCCGTCCAAGATCGTGACGGTGCCGCCCGGCGTGGACCTGGACGTCTTCCGGCCCGCTCCGGCCGCCGCCGCCCGCGACCGGCTCGGCATCCCGGCGCACGCGCTGGTGCTGCTGTTCGTCGGCCGCCTGCAGCCGCTGAAGGCGCCGGACGTCCTGCTTCGGGCGGCCGCTCAGCTGGTCGCCGAGGATCAAGACCTGGCGCGGCGGTTGCAGGTGGTCATCGTGGGAGCGCCGAGCGGCTCCGGGGTGGATGACCCGCTGGCGTTGCCGCGGCTGGCGGCCGAGCTGGGAATCGCTGACCGGGTCCGGTTCGAGCCGCCCGCGTCCCGGTCGCTGCTGGCCGACTTCTACACCGCGGCGGACCTGACCGTGGTCCCCAGCTACAACGAGTCCTTCGGCCTGGTGGCGCTGGAATCCCAGGCCTGCGGCGTGCCAGTGGTCGCCGCCGCGGTGGGTGGTCTGCGGACCGCCGTGCTGGACGGCCGGACCGGCACCCTGGTGGACAGCCACCGCACCGAGGACTGGGCCGGCGCGCTCGGCTCGTTGCTGCGCGAGCCGGCCCGGCGGGCCGCCTTCGGCGCGGCGGCGCGACTGCACGCCGAGCAGTTCTCGTGGCGGCACACCGCGGACGGCCTGCTGGGCGCCTACCGGGACGCGGTGGCCGAGTTCGGCTCGCTGGCGCTGACCGGCTCGGGCTCGCGGTGACGGCTGACCGGCCCGCCGGCCCGGACGAGCAGGCCGCGGCCGTCGCCGTGATCAGGCAGGCGCTGGTCGAGGCGGAGGTGGAGCACCAGGAGCCCCAGCCCGGGGCGTTCGTCGCCAACCTTCCCGGCCAAAAGCGCCTGAAGACCGCCTGCTGGCTGGTCGTCGGCGGGCAGGGGCTGGCGGTCGAGGCGTTCGTGGTGCGCAAGCCCGAGGAGAACCACGAGCAGGTGCATGGCTGGCTGCTGACGCACAACGCCCGGATGTTCGGGGTGTACTGGTCGATCGACGACAGCGGCGACATCTACCTGACCGGCCGGTGGCCGCTGGCCGCGGTGACCCCGCAGTCGATCGACCGGTTGCTCGGGGTGGTGCTCGACTACGCCGACTCGGCGTTCAACACGTTGCTCGAACTCGGCTTCGGCTCCTCGATCAAGCGGGAGTGGGCCTGGCGGGAGAGCCGGGGCGAGCCGATGGCCAATCTCGCCGCCTTCGAGAGCTTCGTCAAGCGCGCTCGCTGAGCTGGATCGGCTGGGGCTCGTTGGGCTGGGTCGTCGGACTGGCTTGATGGGCTGGGTCGTCGGCTGGCTCCGCTGAGCCGGTGCGCGGTGACCTGGCAGGATTGGGTTCATGACTGCCGCCACTGCCGCCACCAAGACGCTAGTGCTGCTTCGCCACGGCGAGAGCGACTGGAACCGCAAGAACCTGTTCACCGGCTGGGTCGACGTCGACCTGACCGCGACCGGTGTGGAGGAGGGCCGGCGGGCGGGGGAGCTGCTGCGCGAGCATGGCCTGGCGCCCGAGGTGGTGCACACGTCCCTGCTGCGCCGGGCGATCCGCACCGCCGAGCTGTCGCTGGACGCCGCTGACCGGCACTGGATTCCGGTGCGGCGCAGCTGGCGGCTCAATGAGCGCCACTACGGCGCGCTGCAGGGCAAGGACAAGGCGGCCGTCCGGGCCGAGTTCGGCGACGAGCAGTTCATGCTGTGGCGCCGGTCCTATGACGTGCCGCCTCCGCCGCTGGCCGAGGACGACCAGTACAGCCAGGTCGGTGACGAGCGCTACGCCGACCTGCTGACCACCGTGCCGCGCACCGAGTGCCTGGCCGACGTGGTGGAGCGGATGCTGCCGTACTACTACGACGCCATCGTGCCCGACCTGCGCCACGGCACCGTGCTGCTGGCCGCGCACGGCAACTCACTGCGCGCGATGATCAAGCACCTGGACGGCCTGAGCGACGAGGCGGTGGTGTCGCTGAACGTCCCCACCGGGATCCCGCTGCGCTACGAGCTCGACGCCGTCACGATGCTGCCGGTGCGGCCGGCCGAGTACCTGGACCCGGCCGCCGCCGAGGCCGCCATCCAAGGAGTGGCCAACCAAGGGAAGTAGACACTCTGTCTATAGGGCTCAGGCGGTTGGATGACGAGAGTTCGACCTCGTTTAGTCCCAGTCCCAATGACGTGTCATCACTGAACTCCTCTCATCGCCGCGAGCTTCTCCGGATCGAAGGCCAGTCGCTGGTTCAGTTCCGGTTGGTGGCGAAGCTCGGCTCTCGCAGGGGGGTGGGCTGCCGGCTGTGCGCTGAATCGGTGCCACTGGGGGTCGGTGGGAGGCGAGCCGTCGAACAACGTCCCGACCTCACAGCCGAGTGCCTTCTCGATGGCGCCCGCGGTCGCGGGCGAGCAGCGGGTGCGGCGGCCGGTGACCAGGTGGTTGACGGTGGCGTGCCCGAGTCCGGCGACCCGCGCGAGTTGCCGCTCGGACATGCCGCTCGCCTCCAGACAGATGATCAGCGCGTCGCGGCTTCGAAGCTGCATGGGTGCGTCACCTCCATGAGATGTGATGGGACTTTGGGGGAGGTGCTGGGCGGGCGGCGGTGGAGTGAGCCTGGTGGCCACTCCACCGCCCTTCCCCTGCTCCCCAACAGGACCCGCCGCGGTACCCAGCCGCGGCGGGAGACGGGTCGAGCCTTGCGCTCGGTGCTCTGAGAACGGGCAGGCCGCGGGCCGGGGCGGCTTTTCGGCAGGCCCGAGCTGGGCTCGTGGGACGGGTCGGCGGCCCCTGGCGGTAGCGACCGATAGTCAGCCTGTCTATCAGTGGTTGACTTAGAGGGCACAAAAATAACGCGGGTGGGCACGTCGAGCGCCGCCGCGATGCGATCGGCCAGCGCGTCGGTGCAGGTGTTGCGGCGTCCGGACAGCAGGTGCGAGATGAAGCTCTTCGAGCACTGGGCAGCCGAAGCCAGTCCGCTGAGGGACAGGCCTTGCTGGCGCATCAGAGCCCTCAGTGTCTCGGCACTTCTCAACCTCATCCAGCGACTCCCTCAAGGGCTCCCGTGACCTCGTGCATGATTCAAATCGTCGCCTGACAGCTAGAGGTATGTCAAGTATTGATTGACAAACGGCGAGTCTTGGTAGACACTCATGATCACAATTACCGGCATGTAGTTCCGAGAACGGGGGCATCGAATGGGTCGGCTACCTCTACCTTTGGTAGACGCCAAGCCACCGCTCGGCCCGCACCGCCGCCCGGCAGCCGCCGCGCCTTACCGAGAGGGGTCGATCAGCGTCGTGGTTGACCCCGGCTCCGGAAATGTGCCGACCATCGCCGAGCTCGTTCGGCAGAAGCTCGCCACCGGCTTGACCCTCCGGCAACTCGAAGAGCGCTCCGGCGGCTCGGTGCCCTATCAGACGTTCGGCAAGATCAGTAAGGGCGAGGTCCGGGGCTGGCCGAAGTCCCGCGAGGTCATCGAAGGCACGGCCAGCGCCCTGGGCGTCGACCCCCGCGAGGTGGTGCTGAGCTACGCCACCCAGTTCGACATCGACGTGTCGGAGGACCGCTCGCTGCTGGCGTCCATGCTGCCGGCGTCTACCGGGACGCTCACCATCGAGCAGGCGCAGGCGGTGGCCGGACTGATCCGGGCGTTCACCGCGCCGACCTCCGAGGCGTCGGCGCCGGAACTGGCGCCGATGGACATCTCCGCTTTCACCACCGCGGAGCGCCGGCAGGTCACCGACCTGCTGCTCGAGCTGGGCGACCGCACCCGGGCGGCGAGGACCGAGGGGCTCACCGCTCTCGCGTCGGTGCTGGCGTTCCTGGAGAGCACGCTGGCCTCGGTCATCGAAGGAGCGGAAGAAAGCTAGGAGCGGAAGACCGCTAACCCTCCTGCTGCTACCAGTTCCGGTTGACCCCGGCCTCGGTGCGCCGGCCCATCAGGTCAGACATCGCCTCGATCAGCAGCGCCTCCAGCTCGGAGTCGGCTGTGGTAGCGCAACCGAGGGCCGCATGTACACCCGCGGCGGCCAGATCCGCTCGGAAGCCGGCGCTCATGAAGGGGCCGGCCTCGGGCCGGCCCACCGGGATCAGCACCACGATCTGCCGGGTGCCGTAGCGGCCCAGCAGGTCCGATGGGCCCAGTCCGGACTCGATGGCCCGCATGATGAGGTGCTCCTGGTCGGGCTCGTCCGGGTCGATCATGAGCAGGGCGACGTGGCCTCGTGCGTCGTGCAGCTTCTGCTGGGCTTGCACCATCCACGCCTTCTCGGACCACAGGCGGGTTTCCGGGTCGAAGGCTTCCTCGACCTTGACTGTCTCTCGCAGCGACCAATGGTGGACGAGCAGCAGTGCCGGCACCACTAGAACGCCCAGCGCGACGTGCCAACTGAGGAGCCCGGCCAGTGCTATACCCAGACATTGCGTTGCGGCCTCCGCCGCGTGCGCCTTGGGATTCGCGAACATCCGCAGCACATGCTTCTGCCGAGCCAGCATCACTGCCGCAGCGATCAAGCCGATGTTGACAGCGGAGTGGGTCAGCATAGCGAGCGGAACCCCTGCGACTCCATCTACTGCGTGCAGAACTGCCGAGGCAACGATGCAGGAGCTGGCAGCGGCAACGCCGCCATAGAGATATTTAAGCGGAGTGGCACGTCTAACGATTCTGCGAGACGGCCACTCGGCTAAGTAAGTGGCTGTAACTACTACGGCGATGTACAGCGGTGGCAGGGTCAGTGCAGCAGCGAACGTCCAAGTACTTACAAGGTTGGGCATTTTTTCTTCAGAGAGGGCGCGCCGAAGGCGTTCTAACCGCCGAACCGAGATGGAATAGGTGACACTCATCGTTGCCAAGAGCAATAAGCAGACGCCGTCGGGTCCGATCATTCCAGGAACCGCCGGCACTTAGGCACGTGCAGTGTTCCGTGAGGGGAATTCACGAAGGCGCTGGTACGGACCTCAATGGTCGAAGGGGGTGTAGTCAATGTTGCGTCAATGGGAATGGCCGTAAACACACGCGTTTGATCACCAGGGCCAAGGCGCGGCCGGACAGGCCGCGTCTTGCCACTGATCAGACCGCCTCTCATCCGCGATTCCCCCCGCATCGACCGTTACAGACCGTACCCGGAAGGTTCGGATCTGTCACCACTACTTGACATAGGAAGGCACCAGTACCCAACACATACCTACCTGTCTCACAGTGCGCAGGGCACTCGCTTCGATGCTGTCGTTGAGCTTTCGCCTTGTACTGCAGGGATCTAGTTTGATGTCTCGACCAGCGCCTGCGTACGGAGGCAGCTATGACCGGTCGTTAGGGTCGAACGCATCGGTCGAGGCCGAGCACCGTGTAGCGCGCGTGCTGGTCGGAGTATGCCAGGCAACTAATGCCTTCGCGCTATGTACCTCGGTTGATTGAACAACGGGCACTACATGCGCGTGCCATCGGTAAGGCCGCTGTTCATAGGACTGCGGCAGAGCTATCGCAGTACCTGGACCTGCGTAGCTGTCTATCACTGGAGGAGTGAGTTTAAGCGAGTTGCTATACAGCTCTCCATAAGATGATGACCTTCAAATAGGCATTTCATCTATATAAGCGCCTAGGAGCTGCTACGTATTTTTTGAACATTTGGGTCGGATTCTAACGATATATCTAGATAAAGTGTCTACTTCTTGCCTAGACAGATCTGAGCGTGGAAGCATTACTCCACTAAGTGGCAGCGGCTATAGGCAGCGGCGAGGTGAAAGCAAGTGCGGTGCGGTTCCCGCTCCTGTCGTTATGCCGTCGGCGGGACGGCGGGCGGCTGCTTGGGCGCAGCCGAGCCGGCCGGCATGGCGCCGGTCGCGATGAAGACGACCCGGCGGGCCACCCCGACCGCGTGGTCGGCGTAGCGCTCGTAGTAGCGCCCCAGCAGGGTCATGTCGATGGCCACCTCGGTGCCGTGTGACCAGGTGTCGGCCAGCAGCTGGGTGAACAGCTTGCGGTGCAGGGCGTCCATCGAGTCGTCCTCGGCCTCGATCGCCTGGGCCAGCTCGACGTCGCGGCCCTTGATCACCTCGGCGACCTTGTCCACCAGCGACAGCGCCACCGTTCCCATCTGCGAGATCACATCGCGCAGCTCCACCGGGACGGCGAGGTCCGGGTGCCGCATCCGGGCGACCTTGGCCACGTGCAGCGCCAGGTCACCCATCCGCTCCAGATCGGCGACCAGGTGCAGCGTGGTCACCAGCACCCGCAGGTCGGTCGCCACCGGTTGCTGCAGCGACAGCAGCAGGAACGTCCGGGCCTCCAGGTCGGCTCGCAGGGCGTCGATGGCGGTGTCATCGCTGACCACCCGCTCGGCGCCGTTCAGGTCACCGGTCAGCAATGCCTCGGTCGCCCGCTGCATCGCGGTGCCCGCCAGGTGCGTCATGGCCACCAGGCTGTTGCCAATCTGGTCCAGCTCGTCGTGATAGAGATCGCGCATGCGCCCAGCCTAAGGGCTCAGATGTCCGTGGCAGGCGGTCGCTGTGAATGGGCGGCAGCCGGTCGATGAACAACAGGTGACGCCCGGCTCCACAGCCACGTGAGGACATCCCGGACCGCCGCTCGGCCGTAAGATCGAGGTTGTGGGCCTCGAAGTAGCCGTCGTCTCGTTCCTCATCGGAGCGGCGATGTCGGCCTTCGCCGCGGCGCTGTTCGTGCGCCGCAGCACCGCCGGGCTGGTCCCCGGCCCGACCGCGCCGCCGGCCCCGGCCGGAAACCTGGCCTCGCGGGCGCTCAGCGTGCTCGACGTCGGGGTGGTGGTGCTGGATCGGGACGAGACCGCGATCCTGGCCAACCCGGTGGCGCGCCGGATGCGGGTCGTCGACGGCGATCGGCTGACCCTGCCGGTGCTGTCGGAGCTGGTGCGCTCGGTGACCGACACCGGGGTGGCCGACAGCGTCACCCTGGACCTGTCCACCCCCGGCCGGGGCCCGGAGCACGTCAGCTTCCTGGTGCGGGCCATGCCGTTGCCCGACGGCGGGCGGGTCGGCTCGGTCGTCCTGCGGTTCTCCGACATCACCGACGCCCGGCGGCTGGAACTGGTGCGCCGGGACTTCGTCGCCAACGTCTCGCACGAGCTCAAGACCCCGGTCAGCGCCCTGACGCTGCTCGCCGAGGCCGTCCAGGAGGCGGCTGATGACCCCGAGGCGGTGCAGCGCTTCGCCGGGCGGATGCAGCGCGAAGGCTCCCGGCTGGGTCGGCTGGTCCAGGAGCTGATCGAGCTGTCCCGCCTGCAGGGGGCCGAAGCGCTGCCCGGGCAGGGGTTGATCAGCGTGGACCAGATCGTCGGCGAGGCGGTGGACCGCAGCCGGCTGCTTGCCGAGCAGACCGGCATCACGGTGGTCGAGCGCAGCGAACCCGGCCTGCAGGTGCGCGGCAACGAGACCCAGCTGAGCACGGCGCTGGGCAACCTGGTGGACAACGCCATCGCCTACAGCCCGCAGAACACCCGGGTCAGCGTCACCAGCCGCCTGGTCACCGACGCCGACGGCGTCGACTGGGTCGACATCGCCGTCGCCGACCAGGGGATCGGGATCGCCGAGCCCGACCTGGACCGGGTCTTCGAGCGGTTCTACCGGGTGGACCAGGCCCGATCGAGGGCCACCGGCGGCACCGGCCTGGGCCTGGCGATCGTGAAGCACATCGCCACCAACCACGGCGGCGCGGTGTCGGTGTGGAGCGTGCTGGGATCGGGCTCCACCTTCACCATGCGGCTGCCGCTGGCCGGCCGCGCCCCGCTGGCCGATCCAGCTCCGCTGGTCGCCGTCGCACTGTCAGGAGAGGAGGCCCGGTGACCCGGGTACTGGTCGTCGAGGACGAGGAGTCGATCTCGGACCCGCTGTCCTACATGCTGCGCCGCGAGGGCTTCGAGGTGTCGGTGGCCGAGGACGGCCCCGACGCGCTGCGCCAGTTCGAGCGCAACGGCGCGGACCTGGTGCTGCTGGACCTGATGCTGCCGGGGCTGTCCGGAACCGAGGTCTGCCGCTCGCTGCGCCAGAAGTCCAACGTCGCCATCATCATCCTGACCGCGCGGGACTCCGAGGTGGACAAGGTCGTCGGCCTGGAACTGGGCGCCGATGACTACGTGACCAAGCCGTTCTCGCATCGGGAGCTGCTCGCCCGGATCAGGGCGGTGCTGCGCCGGGGCGCGGAGGCCGAGGAGCTGGTGAGCGCGACGATCGAAGCCGGCCCGGTGCGGCTGGACGTCGAACGGCACACCGTGGCCGTCAACGGCGCGACCGTGGCGCTGCCGCTCAAGGAGTTCGACCTGCTCGAGCTGCTGCTCAGGAACGCCGGCCGGGTGCTGACCCGCGGCCAGCTCATCGACCGCATCTGGGGCTCGGACTACGTCGGTGACACCAAGACCCTCGACGTCCACGTCAAGCGGCTGCGGTCCAAGATCGAGCCGGACCCGGCGAACCCGAAGTTCCTGCTGACGGTGCGGGGGCTGGGCTACAAGTTCGAGGGCTGAGGCGGTCATCGGCAGCCGTTCGCGCCGTGGCCGCGGGCGCCGGACCAGAAATTGTCAGAGGTCGGTGCGAAGGTTCGCCCCAGTCAACCTGTGGAGGTGAGCCGCCGATGTCCGACATCGACCGCACCGAGAACGGCCCCGATGCCGCCTGCTGCGTCAACGCCGGCTGCGGGGCCTGGTTCGACCCGGCCCGCGAGGGTTTCAACGGCGAGTGCGATCACTGCGCCGCGCTGGCTGCCGACCATTTCACCGGCGCGCATCGCGGGCTGGACGTCGAGTGCTCGTTCTGCTGGGCCGAGGAGCCGGCCGAGGCCGACTGCCTGCTGGCTGTGGCGGCCTGAACCGGTGCCAGCTAACCGGCCACGGCCTTGTTGGGCCCGGCGGATGGCTTGCCCGCCGCGGCGGTTGCCGGGTGCACCGCCACCAAGCCCTGCGCCAGCCGCAGCGCGCAGAGCCTGGCCAGCTCGGTGTACGCGGCCTGCCCGATCAGGGCGGTGATCTCAGGCCCGTAGCTGACGTACAGCGGCTCGGTCCCCACGTGGGCCTCGGGAGAGGAGGTGCACCACCAGTGCAGGTCATGTCCTCCCTCGCCCCAACCCCGCCGGTCGAACTCGGTCACCGTCGAGACCAGGACCTGGGTGTCATCGGCCCGGGTCACCCATTCCTGCTCACGGCGCACCGGCAGCTGCCAGCAGACCTCCGGCTTGGTGTCCAACGGATGCAGGCCGGTGCGCAAGGCCAGCGCGTGCAGGGCGCAGCCCTCGCCGCCGGCGAAGCCCGGCCGGTTGAGAAAGACGCAGGCCCCGTCCACCGTCCTGGTCCGGGTCCGGTTCTCCTCATCGCCGACCGAGTCCTTCTCGGTGATGCCCTTCTTGCGCCCGACCTTCTGGTACTGCCAGGTCTCGGCGTCCAGCTGCTTGGCGTAGCCCCGCACCCGTTTGAGGTCGGCGTCGTCGGAGAAGAACGCCCCGTGGCTGCAGCAGCCGTCCGCCGCCCGGCCCTCGAGAACGCCGTGACAGCCCCGGCCGAAGATGCAGGTCCAGCGCGAGCACAGCCAGGTCAGGTCGGCCCTGATGCGGTGGTCGGGGTTGCTGGGGTCGCTGAATTCCAGCCATTCCCGGGAAAAGTCCAGGCTCACCTCGCTGTCGCGAGGAGCAGGCGGTATGACCGGTTGTATGACAGGAAGGTTCCGGGCACTGGCAGGCACAACGGCGAGACTAACCCGGCGCACTCGCAGGCTGCCAGAACGGGCACCGGTGTCCGGCGGTTACCCGCGCAGGTCATCGGCTAGCGTGGCCGGCATGCGACTAGGGGTGCTGGACGTCGGCTCCAACACTGTCCACCTGCTGGTGGTCGATGCCCACCTCGGCGCTCAGCCGACACCGCAGCTGTCACGCAAGAGCGTGCTGCGACTGGCCGAGCACCTCGACAAGCGCGGTGACCTGAAGGTCGAGGGGGCCGACGCGCTGGTCGGCGCGGCGCTGGGCGCGCGGCGCCAGGCCAAAGAGCTGCATTGCGACGAGCTGCTCGCCTTCGCCACCTCAGCCGTCCGGGACGCCCGCAACTCCACCGAGGTGCTGGCCCGGGTCAAAGAAGAGTCCGGCGTTGAGCTGCTGGTGCTCACCGGCGAGGACGAGGCGGTGCTGACCTTTCTGGCCGTGCGGCGGTGGTTCGGCTGGAGCGCCGGCCGGCTGCTCTGCCTCGACATCGGCGGCGGCTCGCTGGAGCTGGCGGTCGGCTGCGACGAGGTTCCCGAGATCGCGCTGTCGGTCCCGCTGGGCGCCGGCCGGCTGACCCGGGACTGGCTCGACGGTGACCCGCCGTCCAAGCAGTCGGTCGAGGAGCTGCGCGAGTACGTCGCCGACCAGCTCGCCGGCCCGGCCAAGCAGTTGCTGGCCCCGGGCCTGCCGGACCGGGTGGTGGCCAGCAGCAAGACCTTCCGGACGCTGGCCCGGTTGGCCGGCGCCGCGCCTTCCAGCGCCGGTCCCCGGGTTCGCCGCAGCCTGCAGATCAACGGCCTGCGGCAGATCATCGGTTTCATCTCCCGGATCCCGGCCGCCGACCTGGCCGAACTCGACGGGGTGTCGCCGGGCCGGGCGCACCAGACGATGGCCGGCGCGGTGGTGGCCGAGCAGGCGATGCTGGCGCTGGGCATCCCGGAGTTCGAACTGTCCCCCTGGGCGTTGCGTGAGGGCGTGATCCTGCGCCGGCTGGACCAGATCCACTGACCCTGCCGGCAGCCGGCCGACCCGGCTCGCCGCAGCTGGGAGGATGACGCCATGACGAGCAACCCCGGCAGGCTGGCGATCATCGGCGGCGGCAAGATCGGCGAGGCGCTGCTGTCCGGCCTGTTGCGGGGCAGCGCCGCCCCCGGTGACATCCTGATGGTCGAGCACTACCCCGAACGGATCCGCTACCTCAGCGAGCGATACCGCGTCCGGGTGGTGGAGATCGCCGAGGCCGTCCAGGCCTGCACGACGATCCTGATCGCGGTGAAGCCGCAGGACATCGACCCGTTGCTGCGCCAGCTGGCTGACCTGGTCACCGACGAGCACCTCATCGTGTCGGTGGCGGCCGGCATCACCACCGCGCGGATCGAGCGTGGCCTGCCGGCCGGGCCCGCCGTGGTGCGCTGCATGCCCAACACCCCGGCGCTGGTCGACGAGGCGATGACGGCGATCTCGGCGGGTTCCCGCGCCACCCAGGAACACCTGCAGCGAGCCGATGAGCTGCTGTCGGCGGTCGGACGGGTGGTCCGGGTGCCCGAGTCGCAGCTGGACGCGGTGACCGCCCTGTCCGGCAGCGGCCCGGCGTACTTCTTCTTCCTGGTCGAGGCGATGATCGACGCCGGCATCCTGCTGGGCCTGCCCCGGGCGTTGGCGGCCGAGCTGATCGTGCAGACACTGGTCGGCTCGGCGGTGATGCTGCGCGACTCGGGCGAGCACCCGGTGCAGTTGCGCGAGGCGGTCACCAGCCCGGCGGGCACCACCATCTCAGCGATCCGCGAGCTGGAGAATCACGGCGTCCGGGCGGCGTTCCTGGCCGCGATCGAAGCCGCCCGCAACCGCTCGGCGGAGCTGGGCCGGGCCGCCGACGCGGAGTGAGCCGCCCGGACCTTCGGGCGTGCCAGCACGGCACCGCCGCGGGACAGGGTTCGCCACGCTGTCTTGAGGAAAAAGTATCCACTTTGTGAAGAACATGTATCGCACGGGCACCATCGGTACCGCTACTCTCAGCCCAGCACGTGCGTGTCAGGTTGCCCGGCGGGAAGCCGGGCTCACTGTCACGTGCCGAGAGTCCGGTGAACAGATGAATACGACCCCCGACGGGTTACGTGAGGTGCGCTTCTTGACAGTGGCCGAGGTGGCCGCGGTGATGCGCGTCTCGAAGATGACGGTGTACCGCATGGTGCACTCCGGTGAGCTGCCCGCTGTCCGGGTGGGCCGCTCCTTCAGGGTGCCCGAGAAGGCCGTCCAGGACTATCTGAAGAGCGCCTTCTTCGAGGCCGGCTGAGCGCTGTCAGAACCGTCGTGCTGACATGCCGCCAGGTCGACCTGGCGGCATGACGGTCGTGCCTGGGCCAGAACCACTCCGAGTGGGACGGTTCACCAGTTCCAATTCGACATGCGTCGGGCTTCTTTGACGGTCGGGTGTTGATGTTACGAAGCAGGTCCGATTAGGGCCAACCCCATTGGGAGGGGCGTGGCCAGTTCCAGCCGGACGGCTTCGGCCAGTTGTTATTCGACATGTGACAGCTCCTTGGTGGTCCGTAGTCCGGTTCGAACGGGTCGATGAGCCCAATGACGCTGACGCCGGATTTGAGGGGCGCTACCACTCCCAGCCGGACGGCTTGGGCTAGTGCCAGGTGGACGGCTTCGGCGAGTTCCATTGCGACATGTGACAGCTCCTTCAATAGTCGGTTGCCAGAAGTATGCGACAACTCTGGCGGATCCGACAGGACAGGTCCTGAGCCAAGGGCAGCCCCTGCCCCCAAGGGCAGCGCCCAGCGGGTGTCATCGCGCCCGCGTCAGCACGGTAAGCTGCCCCCAGTGACGCGTGTATGACCTGTAGGTGACTTCGAGGTCATTCGAGTTCAGCCCAGTCGCTCAGGTCCTGATAACGCGAGTTGATCATGTTGGTGAGGTAGGTAATGGGTTCTGTCATCAAGAAGCGGCGCAAGCGGATGGCCAAGAAGAAGCACCGCAAGCTGCTGAAGAAGACGCGCGTTCAGCGCCGCAACAAGAAGTAGCCCCGCCCCGCTGAGCTGGCTTCGACGTCGAGACGCGAAGCCAGCTTTTCGCGTCTGCGACCGCTGACAGCCACCCAGCCGGCTGACTAGCATGGGTCGCTCCAGGCAGAGCTAGGCATCCCCTCGTAGGAGTCCTATGTCGCGGGTCGTCATGGTCACCGGCGTCAGCCGGCATCTGGCCTGCCGACTGGCCGGGCGGCTGTCCGCCGACCCCGCCATCGACCGGATCCTCGGAGTCGACACCGTCCCGCCGGCCCGGGCCGACCTGGACCTGCTGGGCCGCACCGAGTTCGTCCGGGCCGACATCCGCAACCCGCTGATCTCCAGGGTGATCAGCCAGGCCGAGGTGGACACCGTCGTGCACGCCTCGGTGACGGCGACCCCGCACAGCGCCGGCGGCCGCGCGCCGATGAAAGAGCTGAACGTCATCGGCACGATGCAGTTGCTGGCCGCCTGCCAGCACTCCGACACCGTCCAGCGGCTGGTGGTCAAGTCCACCACCGCGGTCTACGGCACCTCACCGCGTGACCCGGCCATCTTCACCGAGGACATGGAGGCACGGGCGCTGCCCCGCAGCGGCTACGCAAAGGACGCCGTGGAGGTCGAGGGCTACCTGCGCGGGTTCACCCGCCGCCGGCCGGACGTCAACGTCACGCTGCTGCGCTTCGCCAACTTCGTGGGGCCGTTCATCGACACCCCGCTGACCCGCTACTTCCAGCTGCCGGTCGTGCCCACCGCCTTCGGCTTCGACCCCCGCCTGCAACTGCTACACGAGAACGACGCGATCGAGGTGCTGCGGCTGGCCAGCACCTCCGACCGTCCGGGCACCTTCAACGTCGCCGCGGACGGCGTGCTGCTGCTCAGCCAGGCGATCCGGCGGGCCGGCAAGATCGCCGTCCCGGTGCCGGCCCCGGCCGTCTCGTTCGTCGGCCGGGCGGTGCGGCGCAGCGGCATCGTCGATTTCTCACCCGAGCAGATGCAGTTCCTGAACTTCGGCCGGGTGGTCTCCAACGACCGGCTCAAGGACGTCTTCGGGTACTCGCCGCAGTTCTCGACCACGCAGGCCTTCGAGTCGTTCCTGACCGGCCGCCCGATCACCCCGGTGCTCTCCGAGTCAGTCCTCGACGCCGGCGAGGCGGTGCTCGCCCGGCTGCTGAGGACCACCGCGCCGCCGCACCCGTCGCGCACGACGGCGTCGGTGTCGTCGATCCGGTCCTCGAGGAGGCTTCGCCATGGCTGAGGCGCAGGTGATCAGGCTGCACTCGCAGGACCGTGGGTCCCACAGCACTGAGCCGGAGCAGCCGCCGGCCGGCCAGGGCGCGGCGTGGGAGCGCCGGGCTGCGTCCGCGCTGGGTTTCCTGCGCCGCCGGATCACCGGGGACTACCCGGTCGATGAGTTCGGCTTCGACCCCGAGCTGACCGAGGCGACCCTGCTGCCGGTGGCCCGCCAGCTGTACCGCAGGTGGTTCCGCACCGAGGTGACCGGCGTGCACCACCTGCCGGCCGAGTCCGGAGCGCTGATCGTGGCCAACCACGCCGGCGCTCTGTGGGCCCTGGACGGGGTGATGACGGCCACCGCGGTGCACGAGGAGACGCCGAACCACCGCTTTCTGCGGCTGCTCGGCGCGGACCTGGTGTTCACCACCCCGGTGCTCGCGCCGCTGGCCCGTAAGACCGGCAACACGCTGGCCTGCAACGCCGACGCCGAGCGGCTGCTGGGCGCCGGTGAGCTGGTCGGGGTCTGGCCGGAGGGGTTCAAGGGCATCGGCAAGCCGTTCTCCGAACGGTACAAGCTGCAGCGCTTCGGCCGCGGCGGGTTCGTCTCGGCGGCGTTGCGGACCGGCGCGCCGATCATCCCGACCGCGATCGTCGGCCCGGAGGAGATCCACCCGATGCTCGGCAACGCCAAGACGCTGGCTCGGGTGCTCGGCCTGCCGCACTTTCCGCTGACGCCGACCTTTCCGTGGCTGGGGCCGCTCGGGCTGATCCCGCTGCCCAGCAAGTGGCACATCGAGTTCGGCGAGCCGATCGAGACCAGCGAGTACGGCCCGGAGGCCGCGGATGACCCGATGCTGGTCTTCGAGATCACCGACCGGGTTCGCGAGCAGATCCAGGGCAGCCTGTACCGGCTGCTGATGCAGCGCCGGTCGGTCTGGCACTGAGCGGGCCCGAGCGGCTGGGATCTGGCGCTGAGGTCGCCACAGCGCTGAGCTGGCACTGAGCAGGCCCCGAGCGGTCAGGTCCGGCCGCGGTTGCGCTCCTGCCGCCGGCCGATCGCCAAGCCGCCGGCCACCGCGCCGCCGGCCGCCGCGGTGACCAGGGCGGTCGGCACCCCGATCCGGGCGGCCTTGCGTCCGGTCCGGAAGTCCCGGATCTCCCAGCCCCGCCGGCGGGCCTCGTCGCGCAGCGCGGAGTCCGGGTTGACCGCGACCGGCCGGCCGACCAGTGACAGCATCGGGATGTCGTTGATGGAGTCGGAGTACGCCGCGCACTGAGCCAGGTCCAGCCCCTCGCGCAGCGCCAGGTCACGCACCGCCGCCGCCTTGGCCTCGCCGTGCAGCAGCTCACCGATCAGCCGTCCGGTGAACAGGCCGTCCTGCTCCTCGGCCCGGGTGCCCAGCGCTCCGGTGAGCCCCAACCGGCGCGCGATGATCCGGGCCAGCTCCTCCGGCGTCGCGGTGACCAGCCAGACCCGCTCACCGGCATCGAGGTGCAGCTGTGCCAGCGCCCTGGTTCCGGAGTAGATCCTGGCGGCGATGGTCTCGTCGTAGATCTCCTCCGACATCGCCACGATCTCAGCGACCGACTTGCCGGCGATGAAGGCCAGCGCGGACTCCTGGGCCGAGGCGATGTTGTTGTGCGCCTCGCCGCCGGTCCGGAACCGCACCTGCTGCCAGAGGAACCGGCGCAGGTCGCTGGTGGAGAAGTACTTGCGGGCCGCCAGCCCCTTGGCGAAGTGGAAGATCGACGCGCCGACGACCACTGTGTTGTCCACGTCGAAGAACGCGGCGGCGTCGGGCTGGGCCGGGACGGTGAGGGCCTGTTCGAGTTCGGGCACCGCTGAGCCCGCGGAAAGGCCAGGCACTGCCGCCTCCCTAGACGCTGGAGTTCGATGAGCAGCACCGAGCGTAGTCAGTGGGTCAGGGGCGGGAGACACCCGGCAGGGTCGGCAGCGTCGGCAGGATGCTGCCGACCGCCCCGGGCAGCGTGGCCGGCAGGGTGCTCGACCCGATCACGATCGGCCCGAGCGAGCTGGGCCGGCCGGTCGGCAAGCTGGACGGCAGCGCCGGCGGCGGGGCCGACGTCAGCGAGGACGGCAGGCTCGAGGCCGTCGGCGACGATCCCACCGGTTGCGTTCCCGCCGGCTGTCCTGCCGGTTGCTGTCCCGCCGGTTGCGTGCCCACCAGACCACCCGCCTTGCCGGAGCTGGAACCGCCGGACCCGCCGAGCGGCGGCAAGGACAGGCTGGGCAACGACCCGGACGGCCCGACCGGCGAGCCCAGGCCGGGAACCGGCACCGGCACGGTGGCCGCTCCGCCGCCGGGCGCCGGGCGGGGCACCGCGGCGCAACCGGTGCACGGCAGCGGGCCCAGCTCGTCGGCCAGCGCCTGGGCCAGGCAGGGGCAGCCCATCGAGCTGGTGAGCTGGTCGGTGCGGGTGGCGATCCGTTGCAGCAGCAGTAGCGAGGCCTGGGCGCGGGTGCGCAGCGCGCCGGCCGGGATCCGGTCCCGGATCTCGGCCATCAGGGTGCGCTGCTGGGGTAGCCAGCCGCTCATCTTGGCCAGCGGCTCCTTCGACAGCTGGGCCACCGCGGCCCGGCCGAGCAGCTGCATGCCGTGGACGCTGTCGTCGTCGGCACTGTCCAGGGTTTCGGTGACCAGCGTGGCGATGCGCGGGGTGAAGCGGGGTGTTCCGGCGCTGAGACCACCCGCGGTCGCCATCGCCGACGGCTGCGAGAGCAGGTCGGCGACCTCGTGCATCCGGTTGCCGGCCAGCTGCAGGTAGGCCTCGCCCTTGGCGACGTCGTTGCCGGCCAACGACAGCTGGACGTTCTCGCTGGCCCGCTTCACGCCGTACAGGGACTGGCCGGGCAGCGAGCCGCTCGACATCCAGACCGCCATGCCGAGCAGCAGGGTCAGCACCGTCGACGCACCGGCCAGGGCCAGCACCGGCCGGCGCAGCGTGCGCAGGGCGCGGCTGCCGGCCGCGCTGGACCGGCGGTCGGCGGGTGCGGCCTCGGCCGGGGACTCGGACACGATGCGGGCAGTGATGGCGACCAGCTGCGCGCGCAGCTCGGCTCTGAACCGGATTTCGGGTGCGGGGCCGGGCAACGTCCGCAACCGGCTGATCAGCTCAGCCTCGACAGCCGAGCCACCAGCGGCGCGATCACCGCGGGCCCAACGGGCGGCAGATCTGCCGACGCTCATCGCTGCCTCCCAGGCTTGTCGGAACTCAGCATCCGGACGCCTGATCGGCGGTACTGGCCTGCTTCGTTGCATTCAACGACAGCGGGCTCCTGCGGTTACTCGATTTCGGCCTACTTATCAGATTCACGTGAGTTCGTCGCCGAGCACGCTGGCCAGCCTCTTGACGGCCCGGTGCTGCAGGGCCTTGATCGCCCCGTCGTTCTTGCCCATCACCGACGCGGTCTCAGCCACCGACAGGCCGTTGAGGAACCGCAGCACGATGCATTCCTTCTGCTCCTCGCCCAGGGTGTTGACCGCTTCCAGCAGCCGGGCGTTGGTCAGCCGGGTCAGCACCGCGAGCTCGGGGCCGGCCTCCACCTCGTTGCCCTCGATGACCTCACCGGTGGTCAGCTCCAGCCGGAACCGGGCCGATTTCGTGTGGTCGAAGACGATGTTGCGGGCGATGGTGATGAACCAGGCGCCGATATCGCGTCCCTGGTAGTTGATCGAGGAGATCCGGCGCAGCGCGCGCAAGAAGGTCTCGGAGGTGAAGTCCTCGGCCAGGGCCCGGTCGTTGACCCGGTAGTAGATGAACCGGAACACCGAGTCCACGTACTGGTCATACAGCTTTCCGAACGCCTCGCCGTCGCCCTGCTGGGCCGCCCGGACCAGGGTCCACATCGCGGCGTGCTCAGCCTCGATGTTCGAGGTGTCGCCGTCGTGGGGCAGCGGTATCTTTTCCCGCGCCGGGTCGTTGGAGGATCCGACATCGCCGGACGCGCTGGACGGGCCGGCACGAGTGGCAGTGGGCGGGGAGGTCGATAGCGGAAAGTTGACCGCCGACTCCACCGCGTCCATGGAGGCGCGCGTCAGGTCCTGGACCGCCCGCGCCACCAGCTGGGCGAGCTCTGCCCAGCCCTGAGTGGCTGCCGCGGGTAGGCGCACAGCCACGCCGGGGACGCTCATCAGCCAAGCCCGCTTTCGTGGTTCGAGTGCGCCGCCAAACGACAGCCATATTTCGTGACCTGGACGGTACCTGTACAAACGTTCCAGGACGAGTACCAAGTGGTTACTCTCTGTTGATGCCTGAGCTGCCATGGCCCGGCCGACCGGCCTGGCGTCGTGGCGTACCCGCCAGTAGCTTGTTAGTCGAACCGGCCTACGCACGTTCCGCGCCGGGGTCCAGGGAGGTCTGGTGACTGTCGAGTCGGGCGGGTGGCAATCCGGCCCATCGAGCCCATCGAGCCCATCGAGCCCATCGAGCCAGGTGGGCGGTCAACCGTCGACGTTCGGCGAGCTGCTGGAACGGGCGGCGGCGCAGCGGCCTGCCGAGGTGGCGCTGATCGACGCCGAGCGCCGCTGGACCTGGCTCGAGCTGCGCGAGGCCGTCACCGACCTGGCGGCCGGCCTGGTCGAGGCCGGCATGCGGCCCGATGACCGGCTGGCCATCCAGGCGCCCACCACCGCCGAATTCGTCGTGGTCTACCTGGCCGCGCTGCGGGCCGGCCTGGTGATCGTCCCGGTGAACCCCGGATACACGCTGCCCGAGCTGGACCACATCCTGGCCGACTCCGGCGCCCGGATGCTGGTCACCTCGTCGGTGGCCGTGGTCGCCACCGCCGACGAGCTGTACCAGCGCCATCAGCAGCTGAGCCAGATCGTGGTCGCCGCCCGGTCCGGCGCGGACGGGCTGCCCACCGTCACCGAGCTGCTGGCCAGCGGCCGGACCGCGGCCGGCGGCCCGCCGCAGGGCCTGGACCGCACCGGCGAGCAACTGGCGGTGCTGCTCTACACCTCCGGCACCTCGGGCGTGCCGAAGGGCGCGATGCTGCCGGTGCGCGCGTTGCTGGCCAACCTCGCCCAGGTGGCCGAGCTGCGGCCCTCGCCGATCAGCGCGCGGGACCGGATCTACCTGCCGCTGCCGCTGTTCCACGTCTTCGGGCTCAATGCCGGGCTGGGGCTTGCACTGTACTTCGGCGCGAGCGTGGTGCTGGTGGCGAAGTTCGACCCGGCCGCCAACCTCGAGCAGCTACGCGCCGAGCAGGCCACCGTGGTGATCGGCGCCCCGGTGGAGTTCGCGATGTGGGCCGGCCAGCCCGACCTGGCCGACGGCTTCGCCGGCGTCCGGTTCGCCCTGTCCGGCTCGGCGCCGCTGTCGGCCGAGCTGGTGGCCCGCTACGCCGCCGTCGGGGTGCCGCTGTTCGAGGGCTACGGGCTGACCGAGGCCGCTCCGGTGATCAGCCTGAACCTGACCCCCACCGGCCCGGACAGCTGGGCAGAGCCCAAGGCCGGCTCGGTCGGGCGGCCGCTGCCCGGCGTCGAGGTGCGGCTGGTCGACAGCGACGGCGAGGCCGTGGAGGTGGGTGACCTCGGGCTGCTCGAGGTGCGCGGGGCGAACCTGTTCCTCGGTTACTGGCCCGACGCCGCCGACGGCCCGGACTCCGAGGGCTGGTTCAGCACCGGTGACCTGGCGGTGGCCGACGACGACGGCGACTACTACCTGGTCGGCCGGCGCAGCGACCTGGTGCTGGTGAACGGCTTCAACGTCTACCCCGCCGAGGTCGAGGCGGTGTTCAGCAAGCTGCCCGGGGTGGCCGAGATCGCGGTCCTCGGGGTGACCGAGAGCGAGACCAGCGATTCGATCGTGGCCTACGTGGTGCCCGCGCCGGGCGCCGTGCTGGATCCGGAGGAGCTGCTCGGTCAGGCCGGGCGGTCGCTGGCCCGGTTCAAGCTGCCCAAGCAGATCATCGAGGTGACCGAGTTGCCGCACACCGCCACCGGCAAGGTGATGAAGTGGCGGCTACGGGCCGCCGCCGGGCAACCGGCCAGCCGGAGCTGAGCCTCATGCCCGCCAACCAGCATCGTGTCACCCTGATCACCCGGGACGGCTGCCACCTGTGCGATGACGCCGAACGGCAGCTGGCCGCGCTGTCCGGCGAGCTCGGGTTCGAACTGGAGCTGCTGGACGTCGACGCCGACCGGGCGCGTGCCAACGAGTACTCCGAACGGGTGCCGGTGATCCTGATCGACGGCGCCGAGCACGGTTACTGGCACCTGGAAGAGGCCCGGTTTCGGGCTGCCCTGCAACGCTGAACCGGCGTGGCCAGCACCTCACGGCGACGCCTCGCGCGGACGTCCGGGCAGCGGGCATTCGGGCAGGCTGGCAGGCTGCGAGTAGCAGCGCCGGGCGGCGCTCAGAACGCTCTTACCACACGGGTCAGCGATTTTGTGAATGCCTTCACAAAGGCGTACGGTTCATCGCTGTCGACCCCTTTACCACACCGGTCTGCCCCTCGTGCGGGGGGCCACGGCTCAGGCCGCGACCGGTCCGTTTCGAGGAGCACATGATCGCGCAGCCACATCAGCTGAACGCGGTCGGCGACCACGCTGACCCGCGGCCGGTCACGGCTACCGATCAGCGCTCGATCCCGGAGGCCACCGTCGCCCGGCTGGCCACCTACCTGCGCGCTCTGATCGGCCTGGGCGAGCACGGGGTGGCCACCGTCTCCTCGGAGTCGCTGGCCACCGCGGCCGGTGTGAACTCGGCCAAGCTGCGCAAGGACCTGTCCTACCTGGGCTCCTACGGCGTGCGCGGCGTCGGCTATGAGGTCTCGGTGTTGACCGAGCAGATCCACAAGACCCTCGGCCTGCACCAGAACCGGGCCGTCGCCCTGATCGGCCTGGGCCACCTGGGGCAGGCGCTGGCCGGCTACGCGGGCTTCGCCTCCCGGGGCTTCCGGATCTCGGCGCTCATCGACGCCCACCCGGCCCTGGTCGGCACCCGGCTGCGCGGGCTGACCGTGCAGCACGTGGACCGCCTGGACGAGGTCGTCCAGCGGGAGAAGATCGCGATCGCCGTGGTCGCGGTGCCGGCTGCCGCGGCGCAGGACGTCTGTGACCGGCTGGTGGCGGCCGGCGTGACCTCGATCCTGAACTTCGCGCCGACGGTGCTGAACGTGCCCCCGCATGTCGACGTGCGCAAGGTCGACCTCGCTGCCGAGCTGCAGATCCTGTCCTTCCACGACAACCGCAAGGCCGGCCGGGCGGACTGCGGGCCGGCCACCGCCGAGCCGGCTGCCGCCATGTCTGCCACCGAGTCGATCAGCAAGGTGGCGGTGGCTCGGTGACCCTGCTCGTCGTCGGTCTCTCACATCACTCCGCTCCTGTCCGGGTGTTGGAGCGCGCCAGCATCCCGCCGGAGGGGCTGGTCAAGGTTCTGGACGAGCTGCACCGCAGCGAGGCCATCTCCGAGGTCGTGGTGCTCTCGACCTGCAATCGGATCGAGATCTACGCCGACGTCGCCCGGTTCCACCCGGCTGTCGTCGACATCTCGACCACGCTGGCCCGGATCGCGGGCATGGGCGTGACCGAGCTGGGCGATCACCTCTACGTCCACTTCGACGAGGCCGCCGCCGACCACCTGCTGCAGGTCGCGGCCGGCCTGGATTCGATGGTGGTCGGGGAGTCCCAGATCCTGGGCCAGCTGCGCAACGCCTACGCGACCGGCACCCAGGCCGGAACGGTCGGCAAGGTGCTGCACGAGGCGAGCCAGACCGCGCTGCGGGTCGGCAAGCGGGTGCACACCGAGACCGGCATCGCCCGGGCCGGCGCGTCGGTGGTGTCGGTGGCGCTGCAGCAGGCCGCCGACGTCCTGGGCGGTGTCGAGGAGCTGATCGGCAAGCGGTTCGTGATCCTGGGCGCGGGCTCCATGGGCGCCCTGGCCGGTGCGACGTTGCAGCGGCTGGCCGGCGGCGCGGCCCTGGACGCGGTGGTGATCAGCCGCAGCCCCGACCGGGCGCAGCGGCTGGCGCAGAGCGTCGGCGGCCGGGTCGGTTCGAAGGAGTTCCTCGCCGATGAGATCGCGCGGGCCGACGTGCTGATCTCGTGCACCGGCGCGACCGGCCTGGTGGTCGAGAGTCCCGACGTGCGCCCGCGGGCCGGCCGTCCGCTGGTGGTGCTCGACTTGGCGCTGCCTCGCGACGTCGACCCGGCGGTCTCGCTGATGGCCGACGTGCACTATGTCGATCTGGACGTGCTGCGCAGCTCCGGGGCGATGGTCAGCGACGCCGAGGTGGCGGCCGCGATGGCGATCGTGGCCACCGAGCTGCGCGGCTATCTGACCAGCCAGCAGGTGCGGGCGGTCGCGCCGACTGTCACCGCGCTGCGGGCCCGGGCGGCGCAGGTGGTGGACGCCGAGCTGCTGCGGCTGGACAGCCGGCTGCCCGGCCTGGAGCCCGCGGTTCGTGAGGAGCTGGCCAGCGCGGTCCGCCGGGCCGTCGACAAGGTGCTGCACGCCCCGACCGTCCGGGTGAAGGAACTGGCCGCCACGCCGGAGGGCAACTCCTACGCGGCGGCGCTGCGCGAGCTGTTCGACCTCGACCCGGCGCGGCCGGGCTCGGTCACCGCGGTCAAGCGCTCCGAGCCGTTGGACGCCGACTCCCTCGACGAGGGACCGCTGGGCGGCGTCGTCGGTCCGGATGGCGTTGTGGGTCCGGACGGCTCTGTGGGTCCGGACGGCTCTGTGGGTCCCGATGGCTCTGTGGGTCCGGACGGCTCTGTGGGTCCGGACGGCTCTGTGGGTCCGGGGCGGTGAGCGGCTGATGACGATGACTCGCACCATCCGGGTCGGCACCCGCGCCAGCCTGCTGGCCCGTACCCAGACCCAGCTGGTGATCGACGCCTTCGCCGGCAGCAATCCGGACGTGCCGGTGGAGGTCGTCTTGGTCTCGACCGAGGGTGACCGCTCGTCGCAGCCGCTGGAGCAGATCGGCGGCACCGGAGTGTTCGTCTCCGCGCTGCGCGAGGCGCTGCTGGCCGGCGAGATCGACGTCGCGGTGCACTCGTTCAAGGACCTGCCGACCGCGCTGGCGCCCGGCATCGCGCTGGCCGCGGTGCCGCAGCGCGAGGACCCGCGGGACGCGCTGTGCGCGCGGGACGGGCTGAGCCTGCTGGAGCTGCCGGCCGGCGCCCGGATCGGCACCGGCTCGCCGCGGCGCACCGCCCAGCTGCGCGCGTTGGACCGCGGCTGGGAGATCGTGCCGATTCGCGGCAACGTCGACACCCGGCTGTCCAAGGTGGGCTCCGGTGCCGACCAGCTCGACGCGGTGGTGCTCGCGGTGGCCGGCCTGCACCGGCTCGGCCGCGGCGAGGTCATCACCGAACTGCTCGACCCCATTCAGGTGCTGCCGGCAGCCGCGCAGGGCGCGCTCGCCGTCGAGTGCCGGGAGTCCGACGAGGACGCCCGGGCACTGCTGGCGCCGCTCGATGACCACACGACCAGGGCGGCAGTCGCTGCCGAACGGTCGTTGCTCACTGCCCTTGAGGCAGGCTGCACCGCCCCGGTGGGGGCACTCGCCGAAATCACCGAGGGTGATGACGGCTTGCTCGAAGTTTTCCTTCGTGGCTCGGTCACGGCGATCGACGGCAGCGATGCCGTCCGGCTGTCGGCGTCCGGTCCACTCAACACTGCCGAGGAGATCGGGCTGCGGCTGGCCGCGGAACTGATCGATCTCGGCGCGAACATCATGATGGGGAGCTCGAAATGACCCGAGCGCGTAAGTCCGTCGGCAAGGTGTCCTTCGTGGGCATCGGCACGGGCGACGCTGGATTGCTCACCGTGCGCGCCGCGGAGGTGCTGGCATCGGCCGACGTGGCCTACGTCGATGCCGCTGTCTCCGACGCCGTGCGGGCACTCATCCGCGGCGAGGTCCGCCCGGCCGACACGATACCCGCAGACGCCGCCAAGGCGCTGCTGGTGGAGGCACGCAACGGCCTGGCGGTGGTGCGAGTGGTGTGCGGCGATCCGTTCGGCTCGGACGCCGTCACCCGCGAGGTGCTGGCCGTCGGCAAGACCGTGGTGCCCTTCGAGATCGTTCCGGCGCTGTCGGTGGCGGCCGCTACCACCAGCTACGCCGGCGTGCCGAGTGGGCCGGTGCGCACTGAGGTCGACCTGCGGCAGGGCCAGCCGGTCGACTACGAGGCGCTGGCGGCAGCACCCGGCACCCTGGTGCTGACCCTGGATGCCGACGAGGTCGGGCCGGTGGCGGAGCAGCTGGTCGCCTCCGGGCTCAAGCCCGACAGCCCGATGGTGGTGACCTGTGCCGGCACCACGACCGCGCAGGTCAGCACGGCCGGAACCCTCGCCGAGGCCGAGCTGTCGGCGACCGGCATGTGCGGCTCAGTGGTGCTGACCATCGGCAAGGCCGTCGCCTCACGCGAGAAGCTGGCCTGGTGGGAGTCCCGCGCGCTGTTCGGCTGGAAGATCCTGGTGCCGCGCACCAAGGAGCAGGCCGGCGCGATGAGCGAGCGGCTGCGTGACTTCGGCGCGGTGCCGGTCGAGGTTCCGACGATCGCCGTCGAGCCGCCGCGCACGCCAACCCAGATGGAGCGCGCGATCAAGGGCCTGGTCACCGGCCGGTACGAGTGGATCGTGTTCACCTCGACCAACGCCGTCAAGGCGGTCCGGGAGAAGTTCGAGGAGTTCGGCCTGGACGCCCGGGCCTTCGCCGGCGTGAAGATCGCCTGCGTCGGTGAGCAGACCGCCGACGCGGTGCGCGCCTTCGGCATCCGGCCGGAGCTGGTGCCCAGCGGCGAGCAGTCCTCGGAGGGCCTGCTGGCCGACTTCCCGCCGTATGACGACGTGCTGGACCCGATCGACCGGGTGCTGCTGCCGCGGGCCGACATCGCCACCGAGACGCTGGCCGAGGGGCTGCGCGAGCGCGGCTGGGAGATCGACGACGTGACCGCCTACCGGACCGTTCGGGCGGCGCCGCCGGCGGCCGAGATCCGTGACGCGATCAAGTCCGGTGGCTTTCAGGCGGTCTGCTTCACCTCGTCCTCGACGGTGCGCAACCTGGTCGGCATCGCAGGCAAGCCGCACAACAAGACGGTGGTGGCCTGCATCGGGCCGCAGACCGCGGCGACGGCGCGCGAGTTCGGGCTGCGGGTGGACGTGCAGCCCGAGACCGCGAACGTGGCGTCGCTGATCGACGCGCTGGCCGAGTTCGCGGTCAAGCGCGCCGAGGAGGAGCGGGAGAAGGCGGCCGCCGCGCCGGCCCGCCGGTCGCGTTCCACCTCGCGGAGCCGCACGGTTCGCTAGCCGTATCGCTTAGGCGGGCATCATTCGTAGGCCTTCGGGCGTGCGGTGGTGCCCGCTTTTGTTTGCCGTCATCGTGCGGCAGCGAAATAAGTGACCTGCCAGCGGTCCGAAGACGCTTTCACGCATAGCTTCCACCGGAAGTTCGGATGGGCGGCCTCCTCGGTGAAGACTGTGCCGGCGCGGTCCACTACAGAGTGAGCCGTGCTATCCACGTTGACGGTCGAGCAGAAATCGGCTGGCGCAGTGACCGGACCGACGGGCGTGGCTATGGCGGGACGAATGGTCAGCCGGCCTCCTTCGTACCAATGACGCACAGCCGCAGTGTTCCGGACCTCGGTGGCGAGGTCGTTGCACAAGCCGCAGGACGGGCCCGAGTAGTGCCTCATGTACGAGGGATTGGTGGTGGCGTAGGCCCAGTCGAGGGTGCGCAGAAAGAACTCGGCGAAGGCGTTGGCGCCCGCCTGGGTCCGGGCCCGGGCGGCTGCCGGATACAACGGCGGTTTCTCGCCGGGCCTGAGGTTGCGGCCGGTCAGCGGCACGTCTGCCGGGTACGCCTGGTCAGTCGGGGCGGGGCTAGCGGAGGGTGACGCGGCGCTGGTGCCGGGTGCCGTGCTTGCCGCCGTCGAGGCGTTCGGCTTGGCCTCGCCGGTGCAACTACTGACCAGCAGCGCCGAGGCAGCGGTCAGCACCAGGACAGCTCGCCGCATCCACTTGCCCATGACGACATGATCCTTGAAGGATCTTGTACCCGGGCGATCGGCACCGGCGTGCGGACTACTCCAGTCAGACAGATCCGGACGTTTGGCCGTGCCAGCTCGCCGTAGTTCAGCGTCGTGCGGTCAATTTCATTGTTGATAGTGAAGGTGGTTCAGAATAGCTATTGGCGTAACAAAGGGGCTAGTCACAATCTGGTTCAGGTCGCTGACCGCGTAATAACTTGGCGTGAGCTGGTGTGTCAGTCAGTCCTTAATTCCCAGATTGCCCGGGGGTCCTTCGGAGACTTGCCCGTCCGCTTTATTAGACCTTCGTCGGCAAGGGCTCTAAGTCGGATCAACGTAGCAGGTCGGCTAAGGCCGAGCGACGAGGCGAGGTCCCCTGTTCCGAGCGAACCACCTGCGGCACGAAGGCTGTTGAGGACACTCTGGCTCCCGCGTGGCAACCGTTGGGCGATCTCCGGGTCAAGTCTTGGAATGGCGGTCAAAGTGAGGCGAACCGTTCCGGCGGTTTGCTGGTAGATTGGATCACTGAGACCCATCAACTGCATCTCTTCGAAGATTCGTTTGATGCCTTCACCGAGCTCTTGACCGATTCTTAAATCTGCGCATACCCGTGCTATTCGCGGGTTCCGAGCAAAACGACTTATCTCAAGCGGTCGTGCGGGATTAGCTAACCCCGGAAACCTGCCTGGGCTTTCGATCTCGATTCTGTTGGGATAAATTTCAACACGTATGTGATCGCCTCCCAGACTGTACGATCGATGGATTACGGCATTTACCAGACCTTCGAGCCATGCGTCTGTTGGAATGATCGAAGTGGGCTCAAATTTCCCATTAATGAGGGTGCGCCGCTTGGGCATCCACTCCTCAATCTGCTTGTGCGCTTTCTGAATTGCCCACGGTATGGCACCTTCAATACGTCGATCAGCGTTGTCGTCCAGTCCAAGCCGCGCCCCCGTCCCGCGTTCGTTAGTTAAAAATCGTAAAACCCGGATGTACGCTTGTGGGAAAAGATCTTGGGGATGACGACCGAAGAGCAGATAGGCCGCGTTGGTAAGTTTCCCTGCTCGATCAAACAGGCTGCGTGCCCCGAATAACACCTCAACTGGCTGTTTAATTCCGCTACGCTGACGGTAATTCTCAACAAGCTTCGGATCAAGGTCAGCCATAGAAGCGCCGGCTACTGTAAACCCATCATACTGAGCTTGACCTTTGTCAAACTCTAATTCTTGGCGTTGAATGAAGCCAAGTTTGTGGGAGGAGTCGCCAACTCGCAAGTAACACTCGCCATTGGTGAGTTCGTGCACGCGCTCGCTGGTTTCCACTCGTATTACAACGATCGTGTCAATCACGCCATGATCATTGATGCACGGCAGTTCCTCGAGTCGAGCGCGTACCGGCGGGTTCGTCATATTTACAGAAGTCTGGCGAATCTCATTAAGCTTTCTTATGTTATTTCCGAATCCACTTACTTTACCGTTCGAGACCCCCACCACGACTACGCCGCCTTCTGCGTTGGCCAGCGCAACGAGAGTGACGGCAAGATCTTTAGGGGCGATGCTCGAGCCCTTCCGCTCGAACCATTGATCCTCGCTCAGCGCAAGGATCTTTCGACCCACATCGCTCCGGCTAGCAGCGAGCGCTGCATCTACTTGATTCGATCCCATCCGTCTACTATAAACTTGTTAATGTAGCGAGAGGCGTAGGACGCGGCTCACAGCAGCGAGGTCGGGCCTCGGCGCGCCGCCCCGGCCCTACTCGAAAGTTAGTGTCAAACAGTTCGAGGCGTTCCAGCCTCGTGCACCCCAGGAAACTCGGGCGTTTCTTTCCTGCATGAAAGCTACTCGAATGTCACCACGCGCTGCTGCCATCCGCGCGTGCTCGGCGGTGGTGGGAGTTACCCCAAGCATCTAGTCTCGCGTACGCCAGTTGGCTAGCTGGGCTCGCCGCAGTTCAGCGGGGCGGGGTCAGTGTGCTGCGGGATTGTTTGACGGTGAGGGTGGTTTGGGAGGGCTGGTTGGCGGTGACCTCGCCGGGGATGTCGGTCCAGGAGCCGGTGCCGATCCGGAACTGGGCCTGCCAGTACACCCGGGCGGTGACGGTGACCGGGCCGCGTTGGGTGTAGTTGTGCCCGAACCGGTCGGAGCAGTCTCCGCAGTCCTGGGCCGGGTCGTAGGCGGTGCCGGGTGTTGCGGTCAGGGTGTCGGCGGTGCCGTCGCCGAAGTCGAACTCGGTGCGGTCATAGCGCACCCGCAGGCTGACCGGAAAGCCGATCAGGCTGGCCCGGCCGAGATCGACCTCGGCGGCGGTGTCGACCCAGAACAGGGTCCGCAGGTTGACCAGGGCCGTGCCGGTGCTCGGCGAGACTCCCAGTGCGGGAGGCCGCAGCAGCCGGATCACCTCATCGCGCAGGGCCGCGGCTGAGGGCATCGGAGTGCTGACGCCGGCGCACCAGGCGGCGATGGGTACGGCGGTGTCACCTAAGGAAATAACGGTGATGAACTGGTGCGGGTTGGGTGTGCCGGGGATTGGAGGGCAAGGAAATCCCGTTGGACCACAAGCCTTGTTCCAGAAAGTGTGGTCGTCGGTTGCCGTGGCGTAGCCGCAGTCGATCACCAGTACCGGCGAACCGTTGTTGCCCGGCAGGTCGGTAGGCGTTACCCCGCAGGTACCCGATACGCCCACGGTTCCAGGACCAGATCCGCCGTACCAAGAGGTATCGACGTTGTTACCGCATCCAGATGCTGTCGCGCTGGCGGTGGACCCGTAAGCCAGTCCTACGACGGCCAGCATGGTCAGGAAAAGGCCACAGCTCAAGGGCTTGCCGAAACGCTCGATCGTCATGTAGACCGCGCCCAGTAAGTGATCTGCCATCCGGCCGTAGCCCAGTCGGCGCAGAGCTTAAATGGAACGCCTGAGTGGGCTGCCTCGCCGTTGAAGACCTTGCCAGTACGATCGACCACGCTTTGGGCAGTGCCGTTGATACGGACGGTGGAGCAGTAAGTAGCAGATGCCGTTACCGGTCCTCGCGGCGTGGAAGAAACCGACTGCACCGATAGCCGACCACCGAGGTACCAATGCTTAGCTTCGGCGGTCTTGCTGATGCCGGTGGCAAGGCCATGACATAGTCCGCATGACGCGGCCGAGTAGTGCTTCATGTAGGCCGGGTTGGTGGTGGCGTAGGCCCAGTCCCATGTGCGCATGAAGAACTCGGCGAAGGCGTTCGCGCCTTCCTGCGTCCGGGCGCGGGCAGCCGCCGGGTACAGCGGCGGCTTCTCGCCCGGCTTGACGTTGTGACCGGTCAGCGGCACGCCCGCGGGATAGGGCCGGGCACTGGGCGTCGGCTTCGCGGACGTCGGCGCGGCGCTCGTACTAGGTGCGGCGCTCGTACTGGGCGCTGAGCTCGCCACTGGCACTGTCGAGGTATTCGGCGCGGCGTCGCCGGAGCAGCCGCTGACCAACAGAATGCCGACCAGTGCCAACCCGGCCAACCGCGCACGCTTACCCATAACGGCCATGATGCCCGATTGGATCTTGAGCCGCGCACCCGGATACCGCTCTGTGGATAAGCCTCTCGCTACGGTGAGCGGTTGTGAGCGACAACCAACTGCACAACGTCCAGGCCGCCGACCGGGCCGCCATCGCCGACCTTATCCGGACGTTCTTCGCCGCCTTCTCCTCCGGCGCAGACTGCACCACCCGGCTCGACGCGCTCCGCGAGGTGTTCCTTCCTGAAGCGGTGATCGTCCGGACCTGTGGCGGTGAACCCACCGCCTACGGAGTCGACAGCTTCATCGCGCCCCGGCAAGCTCTTCTTACCGGCGGTGCCCTGAGCGACTTCCGCGAGTGCGAGCTGTCCGGCCATACCGACGTGTTCGGCGATATCGCGCAGCATTTCTGCAGCTATGCCAAGCAAGGTGCGCAGGACGGGACACCCTTTACCGGGCGGGGTATGAAATCGCTGCAATTCGTCCGCACGTCGGCTGGCTGGCGGATCAGCGCCGTCGCCTGGGACGATGAGCGGGACGGGCTGACGATTGACCCCTAGCGGGCGACCGGCAGGCACACAAAGCCGCCCGCATCCGAAGGCGAAGCCTAGGTCGCACAGTCTCGTCCCTAGCCTGAGCTACCGGTCAGCCGCAGCGCCGCCACGATCAAGGTGCGAGCGGTCTGAACCGTCTCGGTCAACGACACCCGCTCCTGCGCGCTGTGCGCGACCGCCGGATCGCCCGGCCCGTAATGCAAGGTCGGAATCCCGGCCCCGGCGTAGAGCCGCAGGTCGCTGCCGTACGGCGCGCCGCGTTCGGCGACCTGCCCGCCGACGGTGTCGGCGTGCGCCCCGGCCACCACCGAGCGCAGCGGGTCACCGGCCGGCAGCCGGCCGCTGGCGAACTGGCCGCCGCTCCAGCGCACCGAGGCCGGATGATCGCGCAGCCAGGGGTCGGCGGCGCACACCTCGGCCACCCGCTGCTCGAACGCGTCCCTGGCCGAAGCCGGGTCCTCGTCCAGCAGCACCCCGAACCGCCCGTGCGCGACCAGCAGATCCGGCACCGTGCTCGGCCAGTCGCCGGCCGACACCTGCCCGATCGACAGCGCCGCCGGGATCTGGAACCCGGCCAGCAGCGGGTCCGGCGAGGCATTCCGCTCGGTCTCCAGCGCCCGCAACCCCTGAAACAGCGGCAGGAAGTTCTCGATGGCGCTGACCCCGGCCGTGCGGATGCTGCCGTGCGCCGCCGCGCCCGGCACCGAGAGCTCGAAGGTCAGCGCGCCGCAATTGGCGGTGATCATGCTGAGCCCGGTGGGTTCAGGAATCAGGCAGGCGTCACCGCGGTGGCCTCGGCGCAGGGTGGCGAACGCGCCCAGCCCGCCGTCCTCCTCGCTGGCCACCAGGTGCAGCGCGAGCCGGCCGGCCAGCCGCATGCCGCTGGCCCGGATCGCCGCCAGCGCCGCGAAGTTGGCCGCCACCCCGGCCTTCATGTCACAGGCGCCGCGCCCGTGCAGCAGGTCGCCTTCGATCCGCGGGGTGAACGGATCGCCTGGCCAGGCGGCCCGATCGCCGGGCGGCACCACGTCGACGTGACCCTGCAGGATGACCGTGGGACCGTCCCGCTGCTCGGTGCTGGCCACCAATCCCCAGATCTCGGCCCGCTCCGCCTCGGTGCCCGGAAAGTCCGGATCGGCCCGCAGCTCGGCCAGCTCCGGCTGCCACAGGTCGACCTCCAGCTCCAGCTGTTCGGCCTGCCCGGCGAGCGCGTGCATCAGCTCGGTCTCGGCCGCGGTGCCGGTGATGGAAGGCACCGCGAGCAGGTCGAGCAGGCCGCGGTGCAGCGCCGGCTCGTCCAGGGCGTCCAGCGCGCGGCGTTCGGTGTCGCTCAGCATGGGCGCATCATGCCCGCTAAGCGCTGCCAGCGGCACTACCGCCGGGTACGTTGAACGCGTGACCGAACTGCCTGCCCTGCCCTCCTTTCCGGTGTCACGGCCCCGCCGGCTGCGACGGACCGCCGCGCTGCGCCGGCTTGCCGGTGAGATCTCGGTGCGGCCGGGGGACCTGGTGCTGCCGATGTTCGTCGCCGAGAACGCCTCCGAGCCGCGCCTGGTCGGCTCGATGCCCGGGGTGGTCCAGCACTCGCTCGACTCGCTGGCCAAGGCCGCTATCGCCGCGGTCGAGGCCGGCGTGGGCGGGCTGATGCTCTATGGCATCCCGACGCACAAGGACCCGACGGGCTCCGGCGCCGACGACCCCCAGGGCATCCTCAACCTCGGCCTGGCCCGGTTGAAGTTCGAGCTCGGCGACGCCACCGTGCTGATGGGCGACCTGTGCCTGGACGAGTTCACCGACCACGGCCACTGCGGGGTGCTGTCCACCGACGGCTCCGTCGACAACGACGCCACCCTGCAGCGCTACGCCTCGATGGCCCAGGCCCAGGCCGAGGCGGGCGCTGACCTGCTCGGCACCAGCGGCATGATGGACGGCCAGGTCGGCGTGGTGCGGCGGGCTCTGGACAGCGCCGGCCGTTCTGACGTCGGCGTGCTCGCCTACGCGCCCAAGTACGCCTCGGCGTTCTACGGGCCGTTCCGCGAGGCGGTGGACTCCTCGCTCACCGGCGACCGGCTGACCTACCAGCAGGACCCGGCCCGCGGCGTCCGCGAGGCGCTGGCCGAGGCGGCCCTGGACGTGGCCGAGGGCGCCGACATGGTGATGGTCAAGCCCGCGCTGCCCTACCTCGACATCCTGTCGGCGGTCTCGGCGGCCTCGCCGGTTCCGGTCGCGGCCTACCAGGTGTCAGGGGAGTACGCGATGGTCGAGGCCGCCGCCGAACGCGGGTGGATCGACCGCGAACGGATCGTGCTCGAGACGTTGCTGTCGATCCGCCGGGCGGGCGCGGCCACCATCCTGACCTACTGGGCGCACGAGGCAGCCACCCTGCTGCAATGAGGTACCGCGGCTCGCGGTACCGCCGTGCCGGCCTGCTCCCCGGGCTGATCGTCCTGGGCTGGATCTGGGACTGCGCGCTCGGCGGCGGCCGCGCCCACGCGCCGGCCTGGTTGGGCGCGCTGATCATCGTGGGCGGCATCAGCCTGCTCGCCGCTCGCGGCGCGACCGACCCGAGCCCGCCGGAGCCGGCAGGACCAGCCACCCCGGCCGCCACCGGCCCGATCGTCATCGAGCCCGCGACCCCTGCTGACCTGCCGCGGCTGGTAGAGGTCGAAGTCGCCGCCGACACGCTGTTCGCGGTGGCCGGCTACGGCAGCACCCCCGGCCCGGCCAGCGTGGACGAGCTGGCCTCGGCGCGGTTGCTGCTGGTCGCCCGCCGGCAACCGAGCCACCCGCCGAGCGACCCAGCAGCTACCAACCCCGCGCCTGACGATCCCGAACCGGTCGGCTACATCCGGGTCGAGATTGTCGACGGGCAACCGCACATCGAAGGCATGTCGGTTCGCCCGAAGCAGATGCGCCGTGGCATCGGCACCGCCTTGGTGGATGCCGCCTGCCACTGGGCCACCGAGCAGGGGTACAGCCAGATCACGCTGTGCACCTTCGGTGACGTGCCGTGGAACGGGCCGTTCTACGCCCGGCTGGGCTTCACCGAGATTCCCGCCCCCAGCCCAGCACTGCGGGCGCTGCGGCAGCGCGAGGTGCGGCTGGGCCTCGACGGGATGGGCCGGCGGTGCGTGATGCGGCGCCCGCTCGGCGAACCGCCGGATGACGCGCCGGCTCGCTGACCTGCCGACCGGCCAAGGCGAAAAGCACCCCGGCCGTATGCTGGATGCTCCCGTATCGAGGAGCCTGACATGCTCGTCCGTTCCGTTGCCACCGCGGCGATGTCAGTCATCGCCCTGCTCGGCGTCACCGCCTGCTCGCCGACCGACGAGAACACCGCCGGCAGCAACACCACCGCCGGCAACAACACCGCCCCGTCGGTCAGTGCCGCGGCCGACGAGTGCGACAAGTCGAAGCTGAGCCTGCTGACCCCGGGCACCTTCACCGTGGCCACCGACAACCCGGCGTACGAGCCCTGGTTCTCGGACAACAAACCCAGCAACGGCAAGGGTTACGAGTCGGCGGTCGCCTACGCGGTGGCCAAGAAGCTCGGCTTCGAGCCCTCCGAGGTCAAATGGGTCACCGCCTCGTTCAACAGCGTGGTGACCCCCGGCCGCAAGAACTTCGACGTCGACATCAACCAGGTCTCGATCAGCGACGAGCGCAAGAAGGCCGTCGACTTCTCCACCGGCTACTACGACGTCGCGCAGTCGGTCGTCAGCTACACCGGCAGCAAGATCGCCAACGCCAAGTCGTTGGCCGAGCTGAAGGGCGCCAAGCTGGGCGCGCAGGTCGGCACCACCAGCTACCGGACCATCACCGACACCATCAAGCCGTCGCCCAAGCCGGCGGTGTATGACACCAACGACCTCGCCGTGCAGGCCCTGAAGAACAAGCAGATCGACGGCATCGTGGTGGACCTGCCGACCGGCTTCTACATGAGCGCCGCCCAGCTGGACAACGGCAAGATCGTCGGCCAGATCTCTTCCGGCAGCTCGCCCGAGCAGTTCGGGTTCGTGCTCAGCAAGGGCTCCAAGCTGACCGCGTGCGTCTCCAAGGCGGTTGACGCGCTGCGCGGCGAGGGCGCGCTTGCCCGGCTCGAGCAGCAGTGGCTGGCCACCGCCGGCGGAGCGCCCGAGCTGAAGTGATGGCGCGGGCGCCCCTGCCGAGCGCACCGGCCGGCCAGTCGAGCTGGCAGCCCTCAGAACTGCAACGCCAGCGCCTGGCCTACCGGCGAGGCAGAGCGATCCGCTCCGGCATCACCGCGGCGCTGAGCACCCTGGTGCTGCTCGCGGTGCTGATCGGCGCGGTCACCTCGTCCCCGGGCTGGCCGCGGGTCCACGAGACTTTCTTCAACTGGGAGAAGGCGAAAGAGTCCTTTCCCGCCGTGGCCGAGGGACTGTGGCTCAACATCCGGGTGATGCTGATCTGCGCGGTGCTCGTGGTGCTGGTCGGCCTGGCGTTGGCGATCCTGCGGACCCTGCGCGGGGCGGTGTTCTTTCCGTTGCGGATGTTCGCCGCCGCCTACACCGACCTGTTCCGCGGGCTGCCGCTGATCCTGGTGCTGCTGCTGCTCGGGTTCGGGGTGCCGGCGTTGAGCCTGGGCGGCGCGTCGTTCCAGCCGGTGGTGGTCTACGGCGGCGCCGCGCTGGTGCTGACCTATTCGGCTTACGTGGCCGAGGTGTTCCGGGCCGGCATCGAGTCGGTGCATCCCTCCCAGCGCGCGGCGGCCCGCTCACTCGGGCTGACCAACTCCCAGTCGCTGCGGCACGTGGTGTTGCCCCAGGCGGTTCGCCGGGTGCTGCCGCCGCTGCTCAACGACTTCGTGTCGCTGCAGAAGGACTCCGGGCTGATCTCCATCCTGGGCGTCATCGACGCGATCCGGGCGGCCCAGATCTCGACGGCCACCGACTTCAACTACACGCCCTACATCGTGGCCGGTTTCCTGTTCGTCTGTTTGACGATCCCGCTCACCAGGCTGACCGACTGGGTCGCCAGGCGGCAGGGCTGGTACGGCGTCGCGGGTGGCGCGGTATGAGGCGGCGGCCCGCGACCAGGTGGGATCCGACCCCGGCCGGCGCCAACCTGCTGTCGATCCGCAACCTGCGCAAGGCCTTCGGCTCCAACCTGGTGCTCGATGACATCAACCTCGACGTCACGCAGGGCGAATGCGTCGTGCTGATCGGCGCGTCCGGATCGGGCAAGTCCACCCTGCTGCGCTGCGTGAACCTGCTCGAAGTGGTCGACGACGGCGTCATCGAGCTGGCCGGGACCGACGTCACCGACCCGAGGATGAACGCCGACGAGGTACGGTCCCGGGTCGGCATCGTGTTCCAGGCGTTCAACCTGTTCCCGCACCTGTCGGTGCTGCAGAACGTCACCCTGTCACCGATCAGGGTGCACGGCCTGCCGCGGGCCGAGGCCGAGGCGCGGGCGCTGGCGATGCTCGAGCGGGTGGGGCTGTCGGACAAGGCATCGGCCAAGCCGGACGAGCTGTCCGGCGGCCAGCAGCAGCGGGTGGCGATCGCCCGGGCGCTGGTGAACTCGCCGGTGCTGATGCTGCTGGACGAGGTCACCTCGGCGCTGGACCCGGAGCTGGTCGGTGAGGTGCTGAGCCTGCTGCGCGAGCTCAAGGACGAGGGCATGACGATGCTGATCGCCACCCACGAGATGGGCTTCGCCCGGCAGGTCGCCGACACCGTGTGCTTCCTCGACGGCGGCCGGCTGCTGGAGGTCGGCCCGCCCGGCCAGGTGCTGGCAGATCCTCAGCAGGCCCGCACCCGGCAGTTCCTGGCCCGGATCATCGAGGCCGGCCGGCTGTGACCCGCCGCCGGCAAAGCTGGAACACTGGCCAGGTGAGCGACGCACCCATCTCAGCCGAGCTGTTCGCCCGAGCCCAGAAAGTCATCCCCGGAGGGGTCAACTCGCCGGTCCGGGCCTTCCGCGCGGTCGGCGGCACCCCCAGGTTCATGGTGAGCGGCCAGGGCCCGTACCTGACCGACGCCGACGGGCGGACCTACGTCGACCTGGTCGCCTCGTGGGGCCCGATGATCCTGGGCCACGCGCACCCGGCGGTGGTCGAGGCGGTCCGCCACGCCGCGACCCAGGGACTGTCCTTCGGCACCCCGACCATCGGCGAGGTCGAGCTGGCCGAGGAGCTGATCTCCCGGGTGGCGCCGGTGCGGGAGGTGCGGCTGGTCAACTCCGGCACCGAGGCCACCATGTCGGCGATCCGGCTGGCCCGCGGCGTCACCGGGCGTCCGAAGGTGGTCAAGTTCGCCGGCTGTTACCACGGCCATGTCGACTCGCTGCTGGCCAGCGCCGGCTCCGGGGTGCTCACCCTGGGCCTGCCCGACACCCCTGGCGTCACCGGCGCCCAGGCCAGCGAGACGATCGTGCTGCCCTACAACGACGTCGCCGCGGTCGAAGCGGCCTTCGAGCTCGACGGCCCGGAGATCGCCTGCGTCATCACCGAGGCGGCGGCGGGCAACATGGGCGCGGTGCCGCCGCTGCCCGGCTTCAACCAGGCGCTGCGCGAGATCACCGCCCGGCACGGCGCGCTGCTGGTGATGGATGAGGTGATGACCGGCTTCCGGGTCAGCAGGTCCGGCTGGTACGGCCTGGACCCGGTCGAAGCCGACCTGTTCACCTTCGGCAAGGTGATGTCGGGCGGGCTGCCGGCGGCGGCCTTCGGCGGCAGCGGCGACGTGATGTCGCACCTGGCGCCGGCCGGACCGGTCTACCAGGCCGGCACGCTGTCGGGTAACCCGGTCGCGGTCGCGGCGGGCCTTGCCACCCTGCGCAACGCCGACGCCGAGGTCTACGCCAGGCTGGACGCCACCGCCTACACGGTCGGCCGGCTGGTCTCCGAAGCGCTGAGCGCCGAAGGCGTGGCCCACCAGTTGCAGTACGCCGGCAACATGTTCTCGGTCTTCTTCGGCGAGACCCAGGTCACCGATTTCGTCCAGGCCAAGGCCAGCGAGAGCTACCGGTACGGCCCGTTCTTCCACTCCATGCTCGATGCCGGGGTGTACCTGCCGCCGAGCGCGTTCGAGGCCTGGTTCGTCACCGCCGCGCACGACGACGCCGCGGTGGCCCGGATCGCCGACGCGCTGCCGACCGCCGCCCGGGCCGCCGCGATCGCCACCCGGCCGGCTTCATGACCCGGGCATCAGAGACCCGGACGACCGTCCACCTGCTGCGTCACGGCGAGGTGTTCAACCCCGACAAGGTGCTCTACGGCCGGCTGGCCGGGTTCCGGCTGTCCGAAGCCGGCGAGGCGATGGCCGAGCGGGCCGCCGGCTACCTGGTCGGCCGCGACATCACCTACCTGGTCTCCTCGCCGCTGGAACGGGCCCAGCAGACCGCGGCGCCGATCGCGGCCCGGTTCGGCCTGGACGTCGAGACCGACGAGGACCTGATCGAGGCAGGCAACGCCTTCGAGGGCAGGCGGGTCGCCGGGCCGGGCGGCGTGCTGAAGTACCCGACCAGCTGGCCGCTGTTCCGCAACCCGGCCCGGCCGTCCTGGGGCGAGCCCTACCAGCAGATCGTCCTGCGGATGCTGGCTGCGGCCCACCGGGCCCGCGAGCGGGCCGCCGGCCATGAGGCGGTCTGCGTCTCACACCAGCTGCCGATCGTCTGCCTGCGCCGCTACTCCGAGGGCAAGCGGCTCATGCACGACCCGCGCCGCCGGCAGTGCTCCCTGGCCTCGCTCACCTCGCTGACCTTCCAGGACGAGCGGGTGGTCGGCGTGAGCTATGCCGAAACGGCCGGCACGACCCCGAACCGGCTGGAGGAGCAGCCTCCCGGCGCCTGAGCCGAGCGGGTTGGCGCGGGCGCCCGGCCACAGCCGGTGCTCAGGAAACGGGGCAGTGCGGCTGTGCTGTGGCCCACGCATCACACTGTGGGAGTGAACCCGTTGCACACTGGGATGGCTATGACATCTCGTACCGTCGTGCTGGTCACGACGCTGCTGGCGGCCGTCCTGGGCCTGTCGGCCTGCAGCGGTGGAAAGAACGCCGTCGACCAGAGCGCGGGCAACCAGTTTCGCTACGTCCAGGCCAACAAGAAGGGCTCGCTCATCCAGGCGGCCGAACGCAAGCAGGCCGGCCCGGTCGCCGGCACCCTGCTCACCGGCGGGGAGTACCGACTCAGCGATGACCGGGGCAAGGTCGTGGTGCTGAACTACTTCGCGTCCTGGTGCCCGCCGTGCCAGATCGAGACCCCGCAGTTCGAGGCGATCTACCGCGAGCGCAAGTCCGCCGGCGTCCAGTTCGTCGGCATGGACGTCAAGGACCCGTCCAAGAGCGCGGCGCTGTCCTGGATCAAGGACAAGGGCGTCACTTTTCCGGTGGTCTATGACGAGGCCGCCCGCAGCGCCATCCAGCTGGGCGATGTGCCGATGGCCGCGCTGCCCTCGACCGTCGTGATCGACAAGCAGGGCCGGGTCGCGGCGGTCTACGTCGGCGCGGTGCTGCCCAAGGACCTCACCGCGGCGCTCGACGAGCTGACCGAAGAGGTCTGAGCCGTGCTCGCCAGCGGGTTCAGCAGCACCGTCACCGACGGCGGGCTGATCCCCGCCGCGGGGGTGGCGCTGCTGGTCGGCGTGCTCGGCTTCCTGTCGCCGTGCGTGCTGCCGCTGGTGCCGGGCTACCTGTCCTACGTCGCGGGCTTAGCCGGCGACGGCGCCGGTCAGGGCGCGCACCGGCAGCGCCGGATGGTCGGCGGGGCGTTCCTGTTCGTGCTGGGGTTCACCGCGGTGTTCGTGGCCACCGGGGCGCTGTTCGGCACCCTCGGCTCGACCATCAGCGTGCACCGGGTGCTGCTGATGCGGATCTTCGGCGTCGTCACGATCGCCATGGGTCTGGTGTTCCTGGGCAGGTTCAAGTTCCTGCAGCGCGAGGCGAAGCTGCACCGGCTGCCGCCGGCCGGCCTGCTGGGCGCCCCGCTGCTGGGGCTGACCTTCGGGCTGGCCTGGACCCCGTGCCTGACGCCGACCTTCGGCGCGGTGTACGCGCTGGCGGTGACCGAGGGCACGGCCGGCCGCGGCGCGCTGCTGTCGGCGGTGTACTGCCTGGGCCTGGGCGTGCCGTTCCTGCTCGTGGCGATGGGCCTGGGCTGGGTGAGCGGCGCGCTGGCGGTGGTTCGCCGGCACGCCCGGCTGGTCAGCCAGGTCGGCGGCGCGTTGCTGATCGTGATGGGCGTGCTGCTGCTCAGCGGGGTCTGGGATCACTGGATGAACTACCTGCGGCTCGAGTTCGCCGGCGTCGGCGTCGGATCGGGGCTCTAGATGGCTGGGCTGCCGACCGGATCGGCGCGGCGGGCCCAGTTGTCCCGCCGACTGCGGGTGCCTCGCCAGGTCCGCCAGCTGTGGCGGCGGCTGGTGTCGATGCGCACCGCGCTGGTGCTGCTGTTCCTGCTGGCGCTGGCCTCGGTGCCGGGCTCGCTGCTGCCGCAGCGGCCGCTCAACCCGCCGAAGGTGCGGGAGTACCTGCGGACCCATGGCGCCTGGGGCAGGTTCCTGGACCGGATCGGCGCCTTCGACGTCTTCGGCTCGATCTGGTTCTCCGCCATCTACCTGCTGCTGTTCGCCTCGCTGATCGGCTGCCTGATCCCGCGGATCACCGTCTATGCCAAGGCCCTGCGGGCCCGTCCGCTGAAGGCGCCGCGCAATCTGGACCGGCTGGCCGAGAACGCCGCGCTCGGCACCGACCTCAGCCCCGACCAGGCTGCCGACCGGGTCAGCCGGGCGCTGCGGCCGCGCTGGCGCACCGCGGTCCGCGCCGAGGAGAGCGGGGCGGTGGCCGTCTCGGCCGAGAAGGGGTACAGCCGGGAGGCCGGCAACCTGCTGTTCCACGTCTCGCTGCTGGCCGCCCTGGTGCTGATCGCCGGCGGGCGGATGTTGAGCTATGAGGGCACGGTGGTGACCACCGAGGGCTCCGGCTTCTGCAACCGGCCGATCTCCTACGACTCGTTCACCGCCGGCCGCTGGGTCAAGCCCGACAGGCTGGCCGACTTCTGCGTCGACCGGCTCGACAAGTTCACCGCCGACTACCGCGAGGACGGCTCGCCGGCCCGGTTCAAGGCCGACATCAGCTACTCCGAAGACCTGGCCGCGGAGTCCCGCAAGGGCGTGATCACGGTCAACCACCCGCTGCGGCTCAAGGACAACCGGGTCTACCTGCTCGATCACGGCTATTCGCCGACCGTGACCATCACCCGGCCCGGCCGCACCCCGGTCACCGACACCCAGGCGTTCCTGCCCACCGACACGGTGCTGACCAGCGAGGGCGCCTTCAAGTTGCCCGGCCGGGACGCCACGAAGGACGACGACCTGGGGTTGAGCGCCATCTTCGCGCCGACCGCGGTGATCGACGGCGGGGTCGTCAGCTCGATCGCGCCGGAGGCCGCCAACCCGGTGCTGGCGGTGCTGGCCTACACCGGCGAGCTGAACCCCGGCGGCGTGCCGCAGTCGGTCTACAGCCTCGACCAGAAGCAGATCGACTCCGGCGAGCTCACCAAGGTGGGCGCTGAGAACCTGGCGCTGGGCCAGTCGATGACGCTGCCGGACGGCACCGTGATCCGGTTCGACGGCTACAAGGAATGGGTCAACCTGCAGGTCTCGCACGACCCGAGCCAGACCGCGCTGCTGATCGCCTCGATCCTGATGGTGGCGGGCCTGCTGGGCTCGCTGGCGATCCGCCGCCGCCGGCTCTGGGTGCGGGTTGCGCCGGCCGGCCCGGGGGCTCGTAGTGTGGTGTCGGTGGGCGGCCTGGCCCGCAATGACAGCGGTAACTTCAGCGCCGAGTTCCAGGCGATCGTCGAGGAGCTGACGGCCGTTCTGGATGCCGATGGGCCACCTGCCCCGGCGGCTCCGGCGGCTGCGGAGAAGATCGGCGCGGGAAAGGACTGAGATGGCCATCGACGGCGGCCTGGCTTCGTTGTCCGAGTCCTTGTGGACGGCGGCGACCGGCACCTACATGCTCGCTGTGGTGGCCTACACCGGCGAGTACGCCTTCGGCAAGAACGGCCGGATCGCCAAGACCAGCGCCGCCCAGGCAAGCGTCCGGCAGCCGGCGCTGGTCGGCGGCGATGAGCCGGGCCCGGCGAGCCAGGCGCCGGAGCAACCCCGCTTCAGCGCCGGATCGGTCGAGTCCGGCAATGCGGCCGGCCGGCGCTGGGGCCGGGCCGCGGTCTGGCTGACGGTGCTGGCGGCGCTGTTCCACGCGGGCTCGGTCGCGTTGCGCGGCATCGCCGTGGACCGGGTGCCGTGGGGCAACATGTACGAGTTCACCCTGGTGGTGGGCCTGATGGCGACGGTGACCTGGCTGGCGACCTTGGTCAAGATGCCGCAGCTGCGCTATCTCGGCCTGTTCGCGATGATGCCGGTGCTGCTGGTGATGTTTCTGGCCGGCACGCTCTACACCAAGGCCACCAAGCTGGTGCCGGCGCTGCAGTCCGTCTGGCTGGCGATCCACGTCTCGGTGGTGGCGGTGGCGATGGGGATCCTGCTGATCTCAGCGGTGATCACCATGCTGTACCTGGTGCGCGCCCGTATCGAGCGGCACGCCGCGGCCGGGTCGGCCCCGACCCGGTTCGCCACCCTGGGGTCCCGGCTGCCGGTCGCCGCCTCGCTCGACAAGGCCGCCTACCGCACCGTGGCGTTCGCGTTCCCGCTCTACACCGCCGGGGTGATCTTCGGCGCCATCTGGGCCGAGGCGGCCTGGGGCCGGTACTGGGGATGGGATCCCAAGGAGACCTGGGCGTTCATCTCCTGGGTCGTCTACGCCACCTACCTGCACGCCCGCGCGACCGCCGGCTGGAAGGGCAACCGGGCGGCCTACATCAACCTGCTGGGCTTCGGCACGATGGTGTTCAACTTCTTCGTGGTGAACATCGTGATCTCGGGCCTGCACTCCTACGCCGGGTTGACCTAGCCGCCACCCGGCGCGCGGCTACCGCGGTTCGGGGCCGCGGATGTTGCGCAAGAACTCCGGATCGTCATCCGGACCAACCGGCCTGCTGTTGCGGGGTGTCGAACCGCTGCCGGGCATCCTGTCACCGGGCATCGGCTTTCGCAGGCTGCCGCGCGCGGCAGCCTGACCGGCTCGCGGCCGTCCGAAGATCACCCAGGCCAACGCGCCGAACTCCAGGAACACCAGGATCAGCACCACCCACGCCCACTTCGGCAGGTTGCGTACCCGCTTGGTGTCAGAAGTCAGGCAATCGAAGATCGTCCAGAGCCAGAACAGCACACTGATGAGGAAGAAGAGGCCACCCAACTTGAGGAGCATGACACCAGCTTAAGTCGTCCACGGCACAACGGCGCCGGATTCAGCAGGCTGGGATACTGGGCCGGTGGCATACACCGATCTGGCTGACTTCGTCCGTGCCCTGGAGCGCTCCGGCGAGCTGATCCGAATCAAGGCGCCCGTCGACCCCCATCTGGAAGTCGCCGGCATCGTCGGCCGGGTGGTGCGCGAGCGGGGCCCGGCGCTGCTGTTCGAGAATCCGGTCAGCGGACAGATGCCGCTGCTGATGAACCTGTTCGGCACCAATTCGCGGATGTGCCAGGCGCTCGGGGTGTCCAGCCTGGACGAGATCGGCGACCGGATCGCCGGCCTGCTCAAGCCGGACCTGCCGCAGGGCTTCAGCGGCCTGCGCGACGCGCTCGGCAAGGCCGCCCAGCTGCGCAACGTGCCGCCCCGGCACGGCAAGCGGGCCCACTGCCAGGAGGTGGTGCGCAAGGGGGACGAGGTGGACCTGAACCTGCTCCCCGGGATCACCTCATGGCCCGGTGACGGCGGCGTCTTTCTCAACCTGGGCCTGACCCACACCAAGCATCCCGAGACCGGCGCCCGAAACCTGGGCATGTACCGGCTGCAGCAGCAGGACAGCCGCACGGTGAGCCTGCACTGGCAGATCCACAAGGACTCGACCTCGCATGCCGCGATCGCCGAGCGCCGCGGCGCGCGGCTGCCGGTGGCGATCGCCTTCGGCTGCCCGCCGGCGGTCACCTACGCCGCGTCCGCGCCGCTGCCGGCCGACATCGACGAGTACCTGTTCGCCGGTTTCCTGCAGCGCGAGCGGGTCGAACTGGTGGACTGCCTGACGGTGCCGCTGCAGGTGCCGGCCCACGCGCAGGTGGTGCTCGAGGGCTGGGTCGAGCCGGGCGCCCGGCTGCCCGAGGGCCCGTTCGGCGACCACACCGGCTTCTACACCCCGGTCGAGCCGTTCCCCTACCTGCACGTGGACGTGATGACCACCCGTGAGAAGCCGATCTACCAGTCCATCGTGGTCGGCCGGCCGCCGCAGGAGGACGGGCCGCTGGGCAAGGCGACCGAGCGGATCTTCCTGCCGCTGATCAAGCTCACCATCCCCGAGATCGTGGACTACGACCTGCCCGAGGCCGGGGTGTTCCACAACTGCGCCATCGTCTCGATCGACAAGCGCTTTCCCAAGCACGCGCACAAGGTGATGAACGCGATCTGGGGCGCCGGCCTGCTGTCGCTGTCGAAGCTGATCGTGGTCGTCGACGCCGATTGTGACGTCCACGATTACAACGACGTCGCCTGGCGGGCTTTCGGAAACGTCGACTACGCCCATGACGTGGTGCACATGACCGGGCCGGTGGACCACCTGGACCACTCGTCCTACGAGCAGTTCTACGGCGGCAAGCTGGGCATCGACGCGACCGCCAAGCTGCCGAGCGAGGGGTACCGGCGCGAGGGCGGCTGGCCCGAGCCGTGCGTGCTCGACCCGGCGACGGCGGAACTGGTGCGCCGCCGCTGGCGCGAGTACGGCATCAGCTGATCCGTGGGGTGACATCCAGCACATGGCATCCCTGCCATGTCACGGCTGGCAGACTCAGGGTTGTGTCAGCGCCCGCCACCCAGGTGACCGTGCCGCGACCCGGCAAGGTCCGGGCGTTCCTGCGGCTGGTGATGATCGAGCACTCGGTGTTCGCGCTGCCGTTCGCGCTGATCGCGGCCTGCACCGCGATGTGGGCCCGGACCCGGTCGATGCACTGGATCGAGCTCGCGCTGATCGTGGTGGCGATGGTGTCGGCACGGACGGTGGCGATGGCCGGCAACCGGATCCTGGACCGCCGCTTCGACGCCCTGAACCCGCGCACCGCCCAGCGGGAGCTGGTGACCGGCGCGCTGTCGGTGTCGGTCGCCTGGCGCGGGTTCACCGTGGCGCTGGTGGTCTTTCTGGCCTGCGCCGCCGCGCTGGGGCCGCTGCCGTTGCTGCTGTCGCCGGTGGCGGTCGGCCTGCTGATCCTCTACTCCTACGGCAAGCGGTTCACCGACTTTCCGCAAGTGCTTTTGGCGCTGGCCCAGGCGGTGGCCCCGATCGGCGCCTGGATGGGCGTCACCGGCGGCTTCGCGTGGCCGGCCGTCGCGCTCGGGCTCGCGGTCGGCAGCTGGATCGGCGGCTTCGACCTGATCTACTCCTGCCAGGACGCCGAGATCGACCGGGTGATCGGCTCGCGGTCGTTCCCGGCCCGGTTCGGGATCGCGGCCGCGCTGCGCTGGTCGAGCGTGTCCCACCTGGTCACCGTCGGCTGCTTCGCCTGGTTCGGACTGGCCGCGGGACTGGGCTGGGTGTGGTGGCTGGGCCTGGCGATCACCGCCGCGGTGCTGGTCTATGAGCATGTGATCGTCCGGCCGCAGGACCTGTCCCGGGTCAACCGGGCGTTCTTCACGGCCAACGGCTTCGTAGGCATCCAGCTGTTCGCCTTCGCGCTGGCCGACCTGATAGCGCAGGGCCTGCGGTGGTGAGTGAGCATCGCAGCGAGGAACGAGCGCGGAGCGGAGCGATTGACGGCTCATGAGTGAGCATCGAGCGAGGAGCGGAGCGATCGACGGCGCTATGAGCGAGCGGACGCCCTGGATCGTCGGGGTGTCCGGCGCCTCGGGCACCCCCTACGCCAAGGCCGTCATCACCGCGCTGCTGCAGGCCGGCCACCCGGTGGACCTGATCGTCTCGCGGGCTGCCCGGCTGACCATCCTGGACGAGACCGGCATCGCTTTTCGCGACAACCACTGGGCGCAGGACCTGGCGTCCTGGCTCGGCCCGGACGCCGTCACCGGCGCGTTCGCCGGTGACCTGCGGTACTGGACGGCCACCGACCTCAGCGCCGGCCCGGCCAGCGGCTCGTACCCCGCCCGCGGCATGGTGGTGGTGCCGGCCTCGACGGCGGCGGTTGCCGGAATCGCCCTGGGGCTGTCCAAGGACCTGCTGCAGCGAGCCGCCGACGTGAGCCTGAAGGAGCGCCGGCCGCTGGTGGTGGTGCCCCGCGAGACGCCCTACACCCGGGCCACCCTGACCCACCTGATCGAGCTCTACGACGCGGGCGCGGTGGTGCTGCCGGCCAGCCCGGCCTTCTACGCCGGCGCGGGCTCCGTTCAGCAGCTGGTCGACTTCGTGGCGGCCAAGGTGCTCGACGTGCTCGGCGTCCAGCACTCGTTGATCACCCGGTGGACCGGCAAGCTCGGCGCCGGCCGGGCGGCCGAATCCAGCCCTACGAGCACGACGGCCTGACAGACTCCAGGCATGGACGCCGTCGACCGTGCGATTTTGGACGCCTTGCGGGCCAACGCCCGCGCCACCTTTGCCGAGCTGGCCCGAGAGGTGGGGCTGTCCGCGCCGGCCGTGCACGAGCGGGTCAACAAGCTCGAAGCCCAGAACGTGATCACCGGCTATCACGCGGCGGTGGCCCCGGAGTCGATCGGCTATTCGATGAGCGCGTTGGTCGGGATCTTCCTGTCCGACACCGCCGATGAGGACCTGGTGGCCGAGCGGCTGGCCGAGCTGGCCGCGGTCGAGGACTGCTGGTTCGTCGCGGGCGAGGAGTCCTTCGTGGTCAAGATCCGGGTGCCTGACGTCGGAGGGTTGGAGCAGGCCATCCGGGCGCTGTCCAAGATCCGTGGCGTGGCCCGGACCCGCTCGACCGTGGTGCTCTCGACCAGGTTCGAGGGACGGGTCCAGTCGGCCGGCCGGCCGCACGCCTGATTCCCGGCGGGTGGCGGGCAGAGGACGACCACCGAGTCCAGGAGACAGAGATGGCCTACTTCGAGCGGGTCGGCGAGTGCGCCTTCCGCGCGACCGGGCACGTCAGCGGAGCATGGGATCCCGACACCCAGCACATCGCCCCGGCTCTGGGCCTGCTCACGCACGCCGTCGAGGCCGACCGCGACCGGCGCCGCGCCGATCACCTCGTGCTCAGCCGCCTCAGCTTCGACATCCTCGGCACCGTCCCGGTCGACGTGGTCGAGATCAGGGTCGAGGTGATCCGGCCCGGACGCACCATCGAACTCGTCGAGGCCACCCTGAGCCACGCCGGCCGGGACGCCGTCCTGCTGCGGGCCTGGCTTCTGCAGACCCGCGACACCACCGGGCTGCGCGGCATCGCCCTGCCCGCCATCGCGGCGCCCGAGGACCTGCCGGCCTGGGATCCGACGACCGTGTGGCCAGGTGGGTTCATAGCCTCGGCCGAAGTCCGTCGGCACCAGGTCGAGCCCGGCCGGGCGGCCTTCTGGGTCCGCACCCCGATCCCGCTGATCGATGACACGGCGGTGAGCCGGCTGGCCAGGGCCGCGGGCCTGCTCGACATCGCCAACGGCATGACCGTCCGCGCCCACCCGCGCGAGGTGGCCTTTCCGAACGTCGACCTCACCGTGCACCTGCTCGCCGAACCCCGGGGCGAGTGGCTCGGCTTCGACACCGCGGTCTGCTTCGGGGCCGGCGGAACAGGTTTCACCAGCAGCGTCCTGCACGACGTCCACGGCCCGATCGGGACGATGACCCAGGCGCTGACCGTCCGTCCCGGCTGAGGAGGGGGTGTGCCTGGCTGGTCCAGCCGCCGGTGAGCGCTACATTCGTGTCGATCCCCGCTGGCTGGCAGGCCCTGCTGGCTGGCAGGCCCTGCTGGCTGACGAAGGAGGGCGCGCTCTGTCCGGTGTCGGCGATCTTCTCGAGCCCGCCAGTGACGGCGCCTCTTCCGCCAGTGTCTTCCTGGACGTCTGGGTGCTGTCGGTGTCCGGCGTGCGCGCCGATCAGGCGGATGTCTCGGTGCTCGACGAGCATGAGCGGCAGCGGGCCGCCAAGTTCGTCCGCGACGTCGACCGGCACAGCTACCTGAGCTCGCACATCGCGCTGCGCCAGGTGCTCAGCCGGCACCTGGACACCCCGCCGGGACAGGTGGAGTTCATCCGGGAAGCCTGTCCGAACTGCGGCGCGTCGCACGGGCGTCCGGCGGTGCCCGGCCACCCGGTGCACTTCTCGCTGTCGCACGGCGGTGACCTGGCGCTGGTGGCAGTCGCCGGCGCGCCGGTCGGAGTCGATGTCGAGGCGGTGCCCAAGGAGCAGGTGGCGGCTGAGCTGAGCACCCGGCTGCACCCGGACGAGCAGTGCGAGATCGCCGCCGCCGAGCACCCGCGGCTGGCCTTCGCCAGGGTGTGGACGCGCAAGGAGGCCTACCTGAAAGGGATCGGCACCGGCCTGTCACGCAGCCTGAGCGCCGACTACCTCGGCGGCACCGGCCTGGCCGCGCTGCCCAACGGCTGGAGCGTGCTGGACGTGCCGGTGCCGGCCGGCTACGCGGGCGCGGTCGCGTTGTGCGGCGCGGCGCCCGACCTCCGGGTGCTCGAACTGCCACCGGCGGTCGTCGAACTACGCCGGTGACTCCACCGGCAACCCGTAGGCGGTGGCCGCTTCCGCCATCCGACGGTCGTAGGTGAGCACCGCCTGCAGTTCGAGCAACTCTGCCGCCGAGGCGATGTGCAACGCGTCCAGGGTGCGCACCTCAGGCGGCGGCACCTGTCCGGCCAGGGCCAGGGCCGCCGGGGTGAGGCTCACCCGATCGATCCGGCCGAGCAGCAGGGTGGCGGTGTCCAGCGCCTGCTGACTCACCCGGGCGGCCAGCCGGCGCAACCCCACCACGCCGATGGAGTTGGTGACCAGCCGGGCATCCTGCCGGGAGATCCAGTCGCGCAGGGCCGGCGTCTCGGCCTCGGCGATCACCAGCTTGGCCAGCGCTGAGGTGTCGGCGTAGATCACCGGTCGTCGCGCAGGCCCGCGAGCAGCTCACCGGTCGACGGCGAACCGGCGGGGGCGCTGATCGGCTCGACCCCGAGCACGTCACCGCGTCCGGGCTGCAGCTCGCCGCTGGCGATCAGGTCGGCACGGCCCTGGCGCTGATCGCCGACCGGCACCAGTTGGGCCACCGGGTGGCCGTGGTTGGTGATCTGGATCGTCACGCCGGTCGCCACCCGGTCCAGCAGGGCGCTGGCGTTCTGGCGTAGTTCCCGCACTCCGACCTTCTCCATGTAGCACAGAGTAGCACTACTTGCATGTGACCAGCATGGCAGCCGTTTCAGCCAGCCCGCCAGGTGCTGGAACGTAGGCTGGGCCCATGGCATGGAACGCGGTTCGCAAGGCCGAGCTGACCGAGAAGATCGCCCAGGGCGAGCGGCTGACCCGCCAGGACGGTGAGGATCTCTACGACTGCGACGACCTGGCCTGGCTGGGCGCCCAGGCGCACGGCGTGCGCACCGCCAAGAACGGCGACGCGGTGTTCTTCAACGTCAACCGTCACCTCAACCTGACCAACGTCTGCCGCGCCTCCTGCGCCTACTGCTCCTTCGAGCGCAAGCCGGGAGCCAAGGACGCCTACACCATGCGGGTAGAAGAAGCCGTCGCGCTGGCGCTGGCCATGAAGGACGACGGCCTGACCGAGCTGCACATCGTCAACGGCCTGCACCCCACCCTGCCGTGGAAGTACTACCCCCGGGTGCTCCGCGAGCTCAAGGCCGTGCTGCCCGGCGTCGCGCTCAAGGCGTTCACCGCCACCGAGGTGCACTACTTCGAAGAGATCTCGGGACTGTCGGCCAGCGAAATCCTGGACGAGCTGATCGACGCCGGCCTGGAGTCGCTCACCGGCGGCGGCGCCGAGATCTTCGACTGGGAGGTCCGCAAGCAGATCGTGGATCACAACACCCACTGGGAGGACTGGTCGCGCATCCACCGGCTGGCCCACCAGAAGGGGCTCAAGACGCCGGCCACCATGCTGTACGGCCACATCGAAGAGCCGCGGCACCGGGTCGACCACGTGCTGCGGCTGCGCGAGCTGCAGGACGAGACCGGCGGCTTTCAGGTGTTCATCCCGCTGCGGTTCCACAATGACAACAACCGGCTCTCGCACCTGAAGATGGCCGCCCCGGCCGACGTCCTCAAGACCTTTGCGGTGTCCCGGCTGATGCTGGACAACTTTCCGCACGTCAAGGTGTTCTGGGTGATGCACGGGCTGTCCACCTCCCAGCTGGCCCTGAACTACGGCGCCGATGACATGGACGGCTCGGTGGTCGAGTACAAGATCACCCACGACGCGGACGGCTTCGGCACGCCCGACAAGCTGACCCGCGACAACCTGCTGGAGCTGATCCGCGACGCCGGCTTCCAGCCGAAGGAGCGCAACACCCGCTACGAGGTCATCCGCGAGTACGAGCCGCCGGTGCCGCTTGCGCAGCGCCGCTCCGAACCGCAGGCTGTCTGGGCATGAGTGAGGATCGCAGCGAGCGCCAGCGAGTGAGGACCGGAGCGAGTCAGCGATGAGCGCTCGCGCGAAGAGCCGGATGGGGACATGAGCGAGGATCGGGTGCCGCGACCGCCGTCGCCCGGCCAGACGCTGGGCGCGATGTGGCTCTACACGGTGCTGCGGTTCGGGCTGTTCCTGGCGCTCTGGGGCCTGCTCTGGGTGGCCCGGGTGCCCGGCCTGCTGGCCGCCACCATCGCGCTGGTCCTGTCCATCCCGCTGTCCTACATCCTGCTGCGCAAGCAGCGCGAGCGGCTGGCCGCCAACCTCGAAGCCAGGGTCGCGGCCAAGCAGGCCCAGCGGCACAACCTCGACGCCCAGCTCACCGGTGAGGCTGAGGGCGCCCTGGACGACGGGGACGGTTTCCCGCCCGCCGCCGAGCGTGACCCGGCCGCCGAGCGGAGCCCCGCCGTCAAGCGTGACCCCGCCGCCGAGCGGAGCCCCGCCGCCAGGCGTGGCCCGGCGGCCAAGCGCCGCCCTGGCACCCGAGGCCCGGGCGCCGGCCGGTCAGCTCAGCAGTAGCGCACGGGCCTCTGCGACCGCCTGCCGGTTGCCGGCCAGGTGCCAGCGGTGCCCGCGATGGCGCAGCACCTCGGTCACGCCGCCGGCGGCGTTCACCAGCGCGGCGCCGGGTAGCCAGTCCCAGTCCAGGGTGTCCAGCTGCGCCCAGATTCCCAGCCGGCCGCCGGCCACCGCGGCCAGTTCCAGCGAGCCCGAGCCGAGCATTCGGACCGTCGCGGCGCCGCGCAGCATCGCCAGCAACGGCTCACGGGCGCCATCGTCAGGCAACGTGGTCGGATGCAGGTAGCTGCCCACCGACAGCCGGGACAGCGGGGTGTCGAGCAGTTGCCGGACCGGCTGCCCGTTGCAGCTGGTCGGCTCGTCCACCCCGCCCAGCCACAGCTCGTCGGCCACCGGGTGATAGACCGCGCCCAGCACCGGCAGCCGCGGGCCCGTGCCTGCTGGGGCTGAGGCCAGCGCGAGCGCCGAGCACCAGTACGGCAGCCCGGACAGGAAGTTGTAGGTGCCGTCCACCGGGTCGATGTACCAGGTGCGGTCGTTATCGGCCGGGTCGTTGGCCCCTTCCTCGCCGATCAGGCCATCACCCGGCCGGGCCGCCCGCAACCGGGTCACCACCAGCTCCTCGGCGGCGTGGTCGGCAGCCGACACGACGTCAGAGACCGAACTCTTGTGGTGGGTGTCCAGGCCCTCGCGCAGCATCCGGAGCGCGAGGCGGCCGGCGTCGGTCACCAGCTCGGCGGCCAGCGCCAGGTCATCGGTCACTTGACGAGCCTAGTTGGACCCAGCCGGACCGCCGCCGCCGTCGCACCGCGTAGCCTCGGGGGCGTGACGGAGCCGTCCAACGCCAGGCCGCGGGTCGGCCACATCCAGTTCCTGAACTGCCTGCCGATCTACTGGGGCCTGGTGCGTTCGGGCGCCCTGCTGGACCTGGAGCTGACCAAGGACACCCCGGACAACCTCAATGAGCTGCTGGTCCGGGGCGGGCTCGACATCGGTCCGATCTCGCTGGTGGAGTACCTGCGACATGCCGACCAACTGCTTCTGCTGCCCGACATCGCGGTCGGCTCGGACGGCCCGGTGCTCTCGGTGGATCTGGTCTCGCAGCGCCCGCTGGCCGAGCTGGACGGCCGGCCGGTCGCGCTGGGCTCGACCTCGCGCACCTCGGTGCTGCTGGCCCAGCTGTGGCTGCGCGAGGTCCACCACGTCGAGCCGGAGTACTTCAGCTGCCCGCCGGATCTGACCGCGATGATGCTCGAGGCAGACGCCGCGGTGGTGATCGGCGACGTCGCGCTGCGGGCGACCTATGAAGGCGCCCGCAAGGGCCTGGACGTCCATGACCTCGGGCAGGCCTGGCGGTCCTGGACCGGGCTGCCGATGGTCTTCGCGGTGTGGGCGGTCCGGCGCGAGTTCGCGGCGGAGAACCCCGGCCTGGTCAAGGACGTGCACGCCGCCTTCATCAGCAGCCGCGACGAGGCGCTGGCGCGTGTCGACGAGGTCGCTGCCCAGGCCGCCCGCTGGGAGGTCTTCGACGCCCCCACGCTGGCCAACTACTTTCAGACGCTGGACTTCTCACTCGGGGACCGCCAGCTCGCCGGGTTGCTGGAGTTCTCCCGCCGGGCAGCGGCGGTGGGCGCGGTGCCCGGCCGGGTGGCGCCGGAGTTCGCGCAGGTCTGACCGGGTGACACCCGGAGTTCGCGCAGGTCTGACCCCTTGAGAACGCCCAGAGTGACGGAGTTTCGTGCGCGGGCAAGCGAAACTCCGTCACCCTTTTGGGGTTGGAGCAAGACGGGACTAGCTGCCAAATCCCCAGCTCAGGGCTCACTGAGGAGTTCGAGCGTATAGCTAACTGAGTGTAGTGCTGTGGTGAAGTTTCGGTAACTATTTCTCGGCCGGATCGGCGGCGGGCACACTCGATGGGGCCAGGGCTCAGCAGATCGGCTCGCCGCGCAGATCGAAGAACGAGAGGGTCTCTACGTGACAGAACCCACCATGGACGCCGAGCTGGCGAACTGGCTTGCCACCACGCCGGTCGAGGCCGACGACGAGGCCAGCATCGAGGAGGCCCGGGCGGTCTCGGGCCGAGCCCACAAACTGGCCCAGCAACATCTGAACCCGGCGCTGATCCCAGCCTCGGAGACCGATCAGGAGATCGACAGCCCGCACGGTCCGCTGCCGATCCGGGTGCTGCGCCCGGCCGGAGCCGAGGCCAGGCCGACGGTCGTCTACTTCCACGGCGGCGGCTGGATCGCCGGTGACATCGACACCCACCTCGGCCATGCCCGCCGGATCTGCACCCAGGCCGACATGGTGGTGGTGTCCGTCGGCTACCGGCTGGCGCCGGAGCACCCGTTTCCGGCCGCCTTCGAAGACGCCGTGCTGGCCACCGAATGGGCCGCCCAGCGAACCGAGGAACTCGGTGGCGAGGCCGGCACCCTGATCCTGGCCGGTGACAGCGCCGGCGCCCAACTGGCGGCGTCGGTGGCGATCGCCCGCCGCGACGCCGGCCAGCCGGTATCGGCCCAGCTGCTGCTGTACCCGGTCACCGACGTCGCCGGCCGGTACTCCGATCCCGAGGTCAACGCCCGCTACATGTCCCGGCGCACCGCGGGCAACAGCCTGGGGCTGACCTTGCAGGGCATGGTCAACTTCGCCGTCAACTACGTCGACGAGCAGTCCTCGGCCGACTGGCGGGTCTCACCGATGCGCGCCCCCGATCACAGCGGGCTGGCGCCGGCGGTGATCCACACCGCCACCCTGGACCTGCTGCGCACCGAGGGGAACTTCTACGGCGACGCGCTGCGCAGGGCCGGCGTCCGGGTGATCAGCCGGGAGTGGCCCACCCTGAACCACTCCTACTTCGGCTTCGGCGGGGTGTCCGCGGTGGCCGACAGCGCGGCGGCCCAGGCCGCTGAGGACCTGCGAAACCTGCTGGCCGGCGGGTCGAACTAGCCGCATCGACTTAAATCACTGAGCGCGGCCTCACCGCTGCGCCCGCTCCGGCAAGCTAGCTCGGCAAGGTGAGAACTTCGGCCCCGTCGTCGGTGATGGCGATCGTGTGCTCACGGTGCGCGGTCCGGCAACCCGTCGCGCTTCGCAGGGTCCAGCCGTCGGCATCGGTGACGAGCCGGGCGGTGTCGGCCATGACCCACGGCTCCAACGCCAGCAGCAGTCCGGGTCGCAGCCGGTATCCCCGGCCGGGTCGCCCGGTGTTCGGGACGTGCGGGTCCTGGTGCATCGTCGAGCCGACGCCATGCCCGCCGAACTCGGTGTTGATCTGATACCCCGCCTCGCTGAGGACCGCGCCGATGGCATGGGAGATGTCGCCGATCCGGGCTCCGGGGCGGGCCGCGGCGATCCCCGCGCTCAACGCGCGCTCGGTCGCCTTGATCATCGCGACGTTCTGCGGGGAGCTCGGGTCGCCCACGATGAAGCTGATGGCGGAGTCGGCGACAACTCCGCCTCGGGAGACGGCGAGGTCGAGCGTCAGCAGGTCGCCGTCGGCGAGCGGGTAGTCGTGGGGCAGCCCGTGGAGCACAGCGTCGTTGACCGACGTGCAGATGTAGTGACCGAACGGCCCGCGTCCGAAGGCCGGCGCGTAATCGACGTAGCAGGACTGGCTCCCGCGTCGGTGATCATGGCCCGGGTCCACCGATCGATGTCCAAGAGGTTCGTGCCCACCTCGCAGCGGCTCTTCAGCGTCTGCAAGATGCCGGCGACCAGGGCGCCTGCGTCCCTCGCTCGTGGCAGTTCTGTCGAGTTCAAGATCTCGATCATCTGACTCCTTCCCCCGGGACCATAGCCGCGATCGTCGACGTCCTCGGCCTTTCGCTCGACGCGGTGTGGGCCGAGATCGACCGGTAGGACCAGCCGAAGACGCGTCCCGGGCGCGGCGGGGCCGTCGCGTGCCGCACACTAGCCATCGTGAGAACCGCCGCTGAACTGCTTGCCGCCTACCACGAGCAGGTCCGAGCCGTCCTGCCGAGTAAACAGCCCGAAGGTGTGGTCGTGGACCGGGACGGCCCGCTGGTGCGGGTGAGCGGCGGCAAGCACCACGGCTACGTGGTCTACCGCGACCTGGCCGGCCTGACCGGGGCCGACCTCGACGCGCTGATCGAGCGGACCCGCGACTACTTCAGCAGCCGCAACGAGGCCGTCGAGTGGAAGACCCATGACTACGACGAGCCGGCTGACCTGCCCGACCGGCTGAGGGCGGCCGGGTTCGTGGCCGGTGAGGTCGAGACGGTGGTGATCGGGCTGGCCGAGGAGCTGACCGACGAGCCGGAGTTGCCCGCGGGCGTGTCGATCCGCCAGGTCAGCGAGCCGGTGGACTTCGAGCGGATCGCGGCGCTGCACACCGAGATCTGGAACGAGGACTGGAGCTGGCTGGCCAAGGACCTCGCCGACCGGCAGGCCGCCTACCCCGACCACATCGCGATCTTCGTGGCCGAGGCCGGTTCGCAGCTGATCACGCCGGCCTGGCTGGTCCGCGACCCCGGAAACGAGTTCGCCACCCTGTGGGGCGGCGCCACCCGGCCCGGCTGGCGCGGGCAGGGCATCTATCGGGCGATGGTGGCCCGGCGGGCCCAGTTCGCCACCCGGGTGGGCGCCCGCTACCTGCAGGTCGACGCGTCCGCCGACAGCGCGCCGATCCTGCAGCGGCTGGGGTTCGTGGCGGTCACCACAACGACGCCCTACGTGTGGACGCCACCCGGTGGTCAGGGCCCGGCCGTCTAGGCTGAGCGGGTGACCCTGCGCGCTGACCCTGTCGAGATCGCGAACCTGCTGCAGCACGCCGCCGACGGCGGCCGGATAACCCCCGAGCAGGCGCTGCTGCTCTACACCGACGCCCCGCTGCACGCGCTGGGCGAGGCCGCTGACGCCGTCCGCAAGCGGCGGTTCGCCGGCGAGTCGGTCAACGTCGCGACCTACATCATCGACCGCAACATCAACTACACCAACGTCTGCCTGACGGCCTGCAAGTTCTGCGCCTTCTACCGGGCGCCGGGGCACCGCGAGGGCTGGACGCACTCCGATGAAGAGATCCTGCGCCGCTGCGCCGAGGCGGTCGAGCTGGGCGCGACCCAGATCATGCTGCAGGGCGGCCATTCCCCCGAGCTGGGCATCGAGTTCTACGAGCGGATCTTCGCCGCCATCAAGCGGGACCACCCGTCGCTGACCCTGCACTCGCTCGGCGCTTCCGAGGTGGTGCACATCGGCAAGGTCTCCCGGCTCGAGCACGCCGAGGTGATCACCCGGCTGCACGCCGCCGGACTGGACTCCTTCGCCGGCGCGGGCGCGGAGATCCTGGTCAAGCGGCCGCGCACCGTGATCGCGCCGCTCAAGGAGTCCGGCGAGACCTGGCTGTCGGTCATGGAGACCGCGCACAACCTCGGGGTGCAGTCCACCGCCACCTTCATGATGGGCACCGGCGAGACCAACGCCGAGCGGGTCGAGCACCTTTCGATGGTGCGCGACGTGCAGGACCGCACCGGCGGCTTCCGCTCGTTCATCCCGTGGACCTACCAGCCCGAGAACAACCATCTCAAGGGCCGCACCCAGGCCACTTCGCTTGAGTACCTGCGGATGATCGCGCTGGCCCGGCTGTTCTTCGACAACATCACCCACCTGCAGGGCTCGTGGCTGACCACCGGCAAGGACATCGGCCAGCTGACCCTGCACTTCGGCGCCGATGACCTCGGTTCGGTGATGCTGGAGGAGAACGTGGTCTCCTCGGCCGGGGCCAGGCACCGCTCCAACCGCACCGAGCTGATCGAGCTGATCCGCTCGGCCGGCCGGATCCCGGCCCAGCGCGACACGCTCTACCGCCACCTGGTGGTGCACACCGATCCGGCCGATGACCCGGTGGATGACCGGGTGCACTCGCACTTCGCCTCCACGGCGCTCACCCTGACCCCGGCCGGCGCCTCGCTCAGCTGAGCGCCGACGCGGGAACTCACCGAAGTGGCGCTTCATGAACCCCTGCTGGGTTGTTGTCCACACAGAATGCACTCGGATGGATCTAGGTCGCTGCACTGCCGTACCTCCTTGGGGGTGGGCTGCGCAGTCGGCTGGTTCGCTACTTGCCCGTTCGATTAGCTCCGCGGCGCGACAAATGACTGTGCCGATAGGTGATAATGGGTAACATGAGTCGCCGGACAAACCTGTGGCTAGAAGTCGACTCCAAACGTCAGAAAGGACATGGGAGTGCGCATAACATCTCTCACGCTGAAAAACTGGCGTAACTTTAAGACACTCGATATCAGCCTCGGTAGCCGATTGATAATAGTGGGGCCAAATGCTGCAGGGAAGTCAAACCTTCTAGACTCGATTCGCTTTCTGCGGGACTTAACCTTGGATGGCGGAGGCTTGCAATCCGCTGTAAGGGGTCGTGGTGGCTTGAGTCGTGTGCGCTGCCTTTATGCGCGGAGCCATTTCCACGGCTGGGTTGGTATAGAGGTCACACTTGGTGACGAAGATGATCCCGAACTATGGAAGTATTCACTATCGTTTAATGGTGAGAAGGGTGGGCTAAATAGGCCCATCGTGGCCTCGGAAACCGTATGGCATGAGGGTCGGATAATCCTTAATAGGCCTGATAAATTTGATAAGGAAGATCCAGAAAGGCTTACCCAAACGACCTTGGAGCAAATATCCGCTAATAAAAACTTTCGCCCAGTGGCGGAATTCTTTCGCGAAACACGCTACCTGCATTTAGTCCCTCAGATTATACGTGATGCCAAAAGGTCGGGAGACATTCGAGATGATCCCTTCGGAGGGGACTTTATTGCGCGAATGAACCGGGTGCCGACCAAAACACGGGATGCATGGCTGCGCAGAATTACCAAGTCACTCCAGATCGCTGTACCGCAGTTTGAATCGCTTGAAGTCAAAGTCGATGCTGCTGGTACACCACATCTCGAAAGCCGATACACCCACTGGCGTCGTAGTGGGGCGCGGCAGGATGAGGGAGATTTAAGCGACGGCACGCTTCGCCTAATTGGTCTTTTATGGTCCTTAGTAGAAGTAGGGCGGCGTGCTGCTCCTGTGCTGCTTGAGGAACCGGAGCTATCGCTCCATCCAGGGGTGGTTAGCCTCCTACCCAGCGTTCTTGCAGGCGCACAGCGTCGTAACGGCGCTCAAGTGATAATAACGTCTCACAGTTGGGACTTATTGAGTGATGAAGGTATTAGGCCAGATGAGGTGCTGTTGTTAACGCCGACATCAGATGGAACCGTAGGCCTTACTCTAGATAAATCCCCCGAGGCCATGGAGCTAATACAAGACGGCCTCCCGCTTGTGGATGTTGTTCGGCCTCGTTCTGAACCTCCGGACATAGAGCGCCTTATCTCCGTAGGAATCGGAGAAGGTTAAGGTGCAAAAAGTTGCTCTTGCCGTTGAAGGCCCTACGGATCGCGCGGCGGCGGAGAGGATTTTGGTAAGCCGCAAACTCTTATCCGATGCCGACAAGACTTTCGTTACCCGAGGTAAATCAGGTTTAAACAAGAAAATTGAAGCTTATAATCAAGCTGCAAAGCGCGGTCCCTGGCTGGTAATGCGTGATCTAGACCATGATGGGTCAGGTTGCCCAGTCTTGCTGCGTGAATCTCTGCTGCATCCTTCAGTCCAGGTGCCTGGAATGTGCTTCAGAATCGCTGTAAGGTCGTTGGAAGCTTGGTTGCTCGCTGACACGGCGTCCATGTCGGATTTCTTTAAAGTATCGGAGGCTACCGTTCCAGTGTCTCCCGAAGACCTAGATGATCCCAAGAGCGCCCTTGTCAATGTTTGTCGAAAATCTCGTTCTGCTGATATTCGCCAGGCGATGGTGCCACCATCTGGAACTCAGTGGCAAGTGGGGCCGGAGTACACCGCTCGAGTTATTGAGTACTGTAGCCGTGTTTGGAATCCGGATGCCGCAAAGGGCTCTGCACCTAGTTTGGCGCGAGCGCTTGGACAAATTGATAGGCTTATTGCCCACGGATCATGGGGGTAGGCTGGCTAATAAACTCTCTGAATTCAGCGCCCTGTGGCCTCTGGCCCACAACTAGGGTCGTTCTAATTAGTCGAAAGTTTGAACCCTCATGACACGCGCAACTCTGGCCAAGGAACCCCACGACGTCGCCCGGATGTTCGACGGGGTGGCCAAACGCTATGACCTGACCAACACGGTGCTCTCCTTCGCCCAGGACCGGCGTTGGCGCCGCTGCACCCGCGACGCGCTGGGCCTGCAGCCGGGTGAGCGGGTGCTCGACGTCGCGGCCGGCACCGGGGTGTCCACGGCAGAGCTGGCCCGCTCGGGCGCGCAGGCGGTGGCCAGCGACTTCTCGCTGGGAATGCTGCGGGCCGGGGTCCGCCGTGCGGGCCGGCGGGGGCTGCCGTTCGTGGCCGCCGACGCGCTGCGGCTGCCGTTCGCCGACGGGGCCTTCGACGCGGTCACCATCTCCTTCGGCCTGCGCAACATCGCCGACGTCTCCGGCGCGCTGGCCGAGTTCGCGCGGGTCACCCGACCGGGTGGCCGGCTGGTCGTCGCCGAGTTCTCCACCCCGGTGATCCCGGGGTTTCGCCAGCTCTACCTGAACTACCTGATGCGGGCGCTGCCCTGGGTGGCCAAGAGGGTGTCCAGCAATCCCGAGGCCTACGTCTACCTCGCCGAATCGATCCGCAGCTGGCCTGACCAGCAGCACCTGGCCTGGACGATCGCGGCGGCGGGCTGGCAGGAGGTCCACTACCGCAACCTCACCGGCGGGGTGGTGGCGCTGCACTGGGCCCGACGGCCCGGGTGAGCACCGGCTCTAGGCAGCGCCTGCCGCTCAAGGCAACCTGAGGTTTGCACTGGCTCCGCGGGCGAGCTAACTTAGATGTGTGATGCAAGCATCTAATCTTTCCTCGCACGATCCCATCGCGCAACCACTCGATCCGATCCAGACGGTGGAGCGGGAGTTCGGGACGCTGATGATGCATCTGATCCGCTTCAAGCATCACGTCAACGGCGACCGGATCGACCGGATCGCCCTGATGGTGCTCGGCACCCTGGCCCGCTGCGGGCCGTCCCGGCTCGGCGCCGTCGCCGAGTGGACGGGCCTTGACCCCTCCACCGTCTCGCGTCAGGTCGCGGACCTGGAGAAGGCGGGACTGCTGGCCCGCGAGGCAGACCCCGAGGACCGCCGGGCGGTGCTGCTCAAGGCCACCGTCGAGGGCGAGCGGGTGCTGGACCGGTTGTCGCGCGGGCGCCGCAAGCGGGTCGAGCGGCTGCTCAGTGACTGGGAACCCGAGGACGTCGTCACCTTCGGCAGGTTGCTCGCGCAGCTCAACGCGGCCACCGAGAAGTACGGCGAGCAGAACGCGCTGGAAGTAGAGCAGGAACTCAATGGCTGAACCATCCGCCGCCGTCGCCCTCGAGGACACCGGCCGGCTGACCCATCGGCAGATCCTGCTGATCCTGTCCGGGCTGATCCTCGGCATGTTGCTGGCGGCACTGGACCAGACCATCGTCTCGGCCGCCATGCGCACCATCGCCGACCGGCTCAACGGCCAGACCAACCAGGCCTGGGCCACCACCGCGTACCTGGTCACCTCGACGGTGTCGACCCCGCTGTACGGCAAGTTGAGCGACATGTACGGCCGCAAGAAGTTCTACCTGTTCGCGATCTCGATCTTTCTGGTCGGCTCGATGCTCTGCGGCATGGCGAACTCGATGGAGCAGCTGGCGGCCTATCGGGCCGTGCAGGGCCTGGGCGCCGGCGGCCTGATGGCGCTGGCCTTCGCGATCATCGGCGACATCGTCCCGCCGCGTGAGCGGGCCCGGTACCAGGGCTACTTCATGGCGGTCTTCGGGCTGTCCTCGGTCGCCGGCCCGGTGATCGGGGGACTGCTGGCCGGCCAGGACCGGCTGCTCGGCTTCGACGGCTGGCGCTGGGTCTTCTACGTCAACCTGCCGGTCGGCATCGTCGCCCTCGTCGTGGTCAGCAGGTTCCTCAACGTCCCGCACCTGGCCAAGGACCACAAGATCGACTACCTCGGCGCCGTCACCCTGGTGCTGGGCGTCACCGCGCTGCTGCTGGTCGCCGAGCAGGGACGCACCTGGGGCTGGGGCTCAGCCACGGCCGTGACCTACTACGTCGTCGGCATCGGGCTGCTGGCCGCCTTCCTGCTGATCGAGCGCAGGGTCGGCGACGAGGCGATCCTGCCGTTGAAGATGTTCCACTCGCCGGTGTTCAGCGTCGCGTCGCTGATGAACTTCATCCTGGGCATGGGGATGTTCGGCGGCATCATCTGCCTGCCGCTGTACATGCAGATCGTCAAGGGCTTCAGCCCCACCAAGTCCGGCCTGTCGTTGCTGCCGATGATGGTGGGGATGATGACGGTGGCGATGGGCAGCGGGATCTTCACCGCCAGGACCGGCCGGTACAAGATCTTTCCGATCGTGGGCACCGGGCTGCTGATCGTGGCGCTGCTGGGCCTGGCGCGGATCGACTACACCACCGGCTACGCCTACCTGGCGCCGCTGATGCTGCTGATGGGCGCCGGTCTGGGTTGCTGCATGCAGACGCTGGTGCTGGCCACCCAGAACGCGGTGCCGGCCTCCCAGATGGGGGTGGCCACCTCTTCGGCCGCCTTCTTCCGCTCGATGGGCGGCACCTTCGGCACCGCGATCTTCCTGACGATCTTCTTCTCCGGCGCGGCCAGGCACGTCAGCGTGAACGTGCAGGCCGCCGCCGGTGAGCCGCAGTTCCAGGCCGCCCTGCGCGATCCGGCCAACGGCGTCATCGCCCGCGCGCTGCGGGCCATCGCCAACGGCTCGACCGGCCAGCTGAACGACACCAGCTTCCTGGAGTACGGCTCGCAGGTGTTGCGCCAGCCGTTCCTGGCCGGGTTCGCCCAGGCGATGGACCGGGTGTTCCTGGTGGCCGCGCTGGTCGTGCTGCCGGCGTTCCTGCTCAGCTTCTTCCTCAAAGAGGTGAAGCTGCGGACCGAGACCGGCCTGGAGGCCCAGGCCGCCGAGCGGGCCGCCGCGGCCGCGGCGGTCACGGGCAACCCCGCCCCGCAGGTCGACGAGCGGACCGCCGCCCAGCTCGCCCCCGCCCCGGACCGCCGGAGCGGCTGACACCCGCCCCGCACATGCGAACGCCGGCTGGTCACCTGAGGTGACGTCGCCGGCGTTCAGCTGCCTTGGAGGGGTCAGTACCGCATCTATCGGCGGATCCGGGCCCGGCTTGAGCAAGATCGACGCCGGGGTCGAGTCGAGGGGTCAGCGCACGGCGCTGATCAGTGCACCGCGCCGGGGTTGTCGGCCAACCGCTTGCGGCTGGCCGTGATCTCGGCCTCGGCCTCGGCCCGCCCGACCCAGGACGCGCCCTCGACGCTCTTGCCCGGCTCCAGGTCCTTGTAGACCTCGAAGAAGTGCTGGATCTCCAGCCGGTCGAACTCGCCCACGTGGTGGATGTCGCGCAGGTGCTCCAGCCGGGGGTCGTTGGCCGGCACGCACAGCACCTTGTCGTCGCCGCCCTTCTCATCCGTCATCCGGAACATGCCGATCGCGCGGCACATCACCAGGACGCCGGGGAACAGCGGGTCGCCCTGCAGCAGCACCAGCGCGTCCAGCGGGTCGCCGTCCTCGCCGAGGGTGTTCTCGATGTAGCCGTAGTCGGCCGGGTACTGGGTCGAGGTGAACAGCGTCCGGTCCAGCCGGATCCGCCCGGTGGCGTGATCGACCTCGTACTTGTTGCGGCTGCCCTTGGGAATCTCGATCAGGACGTCGAATTCCTGCATGGCGGGCTCCTCTCACGGCTGACGTCGACGCTCATGGCCGAACGCGCCGCCCTCGCTGACGCGTGGATACCTTTATTGTTCCCTACCGTGGCGCAGCGCAGAACGAAGCCGGTCAGCCTGGTGCTGCTGGTCCTGGCGTTGTCGCTGGCCGTGATCAGCTACTTCGGCGTCGGCGCCGGGCGTCAGTACCTCACCGACCAGGCTTTCGAACCGATCCGGGTTCCCGCGCCCACCGCGCCGGCGCCGGGCATCGCGGCGATGCTGGCGGCGGCCGCCGTGGCCCCGCCCGCCGTCGCCGGCAGCCGGGCGAACGCGCCCATCCCGACGCCGGCCGGAGTGGCCGCGGCGCTGGCCGCGGAACTGTCCGATCCCGAGCTCGGGCCGTCGGTCGCCGGCCAGGTCTTCGATGCCGGCACCCGGACGCTGCTGTTCGACCAGCGGTCCACGGCCGCCGTGGCGCCGGCCTCGACCGCCAAGTTGCTGACCGCCGCCGCGCTGCTGAGCGTCCGGCAGGCCACCGACCGGTTCAGCACCCGGGTGGTGGCCGGCAGCGAGCCGGGCACCGTGGTGCTGATCGGCGGCGGCGACCCGACGCTGTCAGCGGCGGCTGCCGGCCGGCCGACCCGGTATCCGGCGGCGGCCCGGCTGACCGACCTGGCGGCCCGGGTCCGGGCCAGCCTGGGCACGGCCCGGGTCGAGCGGGTGCTCGTGGACGACTCGGCCTTCACCGGCCCGGCCACCGCGCCGGGCTGGGGCACCGAGGACACCCCGTCCAACTACGCCAGCCTGATCACCGCGACCATGGTCGACGGCGGCCGGGACGTCCCCGAGGCCGAGATCCGATCGGCGGCTCCGGACCTGGCCGCCGGCAACGCCCTCGCCGCCGCGCTCGGCGCCACCGCCGTGGATCGGGGCAGCGCACCGGCCGGCGCCCGGGTGCTGGGCCAGGTCCGCTCCGCCCCGGTGGACGTCCTGATCGAGCAGATGCTGCGGTCCTCGGACAACGTGATCGCCGAGGTGCTGGCCCGCCACGTCGCCCTCGCCACCTCCCGGCCGGCCAGCTTCGCCGGCGCTGCCGAGGCGGTGCGCGCCACGCTGGCCGGCGCCGGCATCGAGATCGGGGACGGGATGGTCGACGGCAGCGGCCTGTCGCTGTTCAACCGGGTGCCGCTGGCGGCGATCTCCAGCACCCTGCTGGCCACGGTCGATGCCAAGCAGTCGCGCTGGCGGCCGTTGCTGAGCGGGCTGTCGATCGCCGGCTGGGACGGCACCCTGCTGGAGGAGGACCGGTTCAGCGGCGCGGCGGCGGTCGCGGCCGGCGCGGTCCGGGCCAAGACCGGCACCCTGACCGGGGTGACGGGGATGGCCGGCCTGCTCACCGACGCCGACGGCCGGCTGCTGGTGTTCAGCTTCGTGGCCGATCAGGCCCCGTCGGCTTTCGAAAGCTCCAGCCGCGGCGCGGTCGACAGCCTGGTGGCGGCGCTGGTGCGGTGCGGCTGCCGCTGACCCCCCGCCGGTACCGTGAGGGGCATGACGTCCTTGGTCGACTGGTCGGTTGCCGAACGTAGCGCCCGGGCACTGTCCCCCCAACCGCCCTCGATCACCCCCGAGCAGGCGCACGCCACGGTGCAGGAGCTGCGCCGGGCCACCGACCGGGCGGCCGGCCAGGTCGCCGAGCTGACCAGGCTGGTCGAGCCCGCCGTCACCGCCGCCACCGTGGTGGTGGACCGGCCGGGCTGGATCGCGGCTAACGTCGCCAGCATGTCCGCGGTGATGGACCCGCTCACCGCGAAACTGGTCGAGAAGAAGCCCCCGGGCCGGCTGACCGCCGCGGTCGGTGGCCGGGTCACCGGCGCCCAGGCCGGGACGATCCTGGCCTTCCTGTCCGGAAAGGTGCTCGGGCAGTACGAGTTCTTCTCGGCGAACAACGGCCAGCTGTTGCTGGTCGCGCCGAACCTGGTGGCAGTCGAGCGGTCCCTCAAGCTCGATCCGAGCGACTTCCGGCTGTGGGTATGCCTGCACGAGGTGACCCACCGGGTGCAGTTCACCGCGGTGCCGTGGATGCGCCAGCACATGCTCGATGAGATCCAGGCGCTGACCGACGCCATCGACCTCGATCCCGAGGCGGTCCGCGAGCGGGTCAAGAACGTGGTCTCCGAGCTGGCGAAGGCGGCTCGCGGCGGCGACGGCAACGGGCTGCTGACCGCGCTGGCCTCGCCCGAGACCCGTGCGGTGATGGACCGGGTGACCGGCTTCATGTCCCTGATCGAGGGCCACGCCGAGTACGTGATGAACGCCGTGCCGGCCACCGTGATCCCGTCCCAGCCGGATATCGAGCGCAAGTTCGCCGCCCGCCGCCGCCGCGGCGCCAACCCGCTGGACCGGTTGCTGCGCAGCCTGCTCGGGATGGACGCCAAGACCCGCCAGTACACCCAGGGTTCGCAGTTCGTCCGGTCGGTGGTCGAGCAGGTCGGGCTGGACGACTTCAACGCGGTCTGGACGTCAGCTCAGACGCTGCCCACCAAGGCCGAGATCACCGCCCCCGCGGACTGGGTGAAACGGGTGCACGGCTAGCGATGGGACCGCATCCGGCGGTGGCCGCCGTCCGGCTTGCCGTTCGCCGGGCACTGGCCGGGTATCCGGTGACGACGCCGGCCTTCGTGGCCTGCTCCGGTGGCGCGGACTCGCTCGCGCTGGCCGCGGCGCTGGCCTTCGAAAGCGCCCGCACCCACCGGCCGGCCGGCCTGGTCTGCGTCGATCACGGCATGCAGGACGGCTCGGCCGAACAGGCCGGCCGGGTGGGCGTCCTGGGCTATGAGCTCGGGCTGGACCCGGTGCACGTGCTGAGGGTGGCCGTCGGCTCGGCGGGCGGTCCGGAGGCGGCTGCCCGGACTGCGCGTTACGCGGCCTTGCGGCCGTTTCTCGAGCACGGCCTGGTGCTGCTCGGCCACACCGCCGACGATCAGGCCGAGACCGTCCTGCTGGGGCTGGGCAGGGGCTCCGGGCCGCGCTCGATCGCCGGCATGCGCCCGGAGCAGCAGGGTTACCTGCGGCCGCTGCTGGCGCTGCGGAGGTCTGAGACCGAGGCCGCCTGCCAGGCGCTCGGGTTGCCGGTCTGGCACGACCCCCACAACGGCGAGCCGCGTTTTCGGCGCAGCCGGCTGCGTCACGAGGTGCTGCCGCTGCTCGAGGACGTGCTGGCCGGCGGCGTCACCGAGGCGCTGGCGCGGACGGCAGAGCTTCTGCAGGCCGATCTGGACGCCCTGGAGCAGCTTGCCAAGCAAGCGCTGGCGGCGGCTGGCGGCGTTGCCGGCGGCCTGAGCGTCGAAGCGCTCGGCCCGCACCCGGACGCCGTCCTGCACCGGGTGCTCAAGCGCTGGGTCGAACGGGCCGGCGCCGGGCCGCTGACCGCCGCGCACGTGCTGGAGCTGGGGCGGCTGGTGAGGGACTGGCACGGCCAGGGGCCGATCGACCTGTCGGGCGGTTACCGCGCCGTCCGGGCATCTGGCACGCTATGCCTCATCAGGCCAGCAGGTGCGCCAGCCGACCCCGTCAGCGTGCCGGCCGCCCAGGCGCCGTTATCGACACCGGCGCCGACCGACCCGGCCCGTGCCACCGAAGAGGAGTGACAGTGTCCGTCCTGGACGACGACATCGAAGCGGTGGTGGTGTCCGCGGACGACATCCGGACCAAGATCACCGAGCTGGCCGGCAAGATCGACGCCGACTACGCCGACCGCGAGCCGCTGCTGGTGGGCGTGCTCAAGGGCGCGGTGATGTTCATGTCCGACCTGGCCCGCGAGCTCAGCCGGCCTTCGACGATGGAGTTCATGGCCTGCAGCTCATACGGCTCCTCCACGACGTCCTCGGGGGTGGTCCGCATCCTGAAGGACCTCGACCGGGACGTGAGCGGCCGCGACATCCTGATCGTCGAGGACATCATCGACTCGGGCCTGACCTTGTCCTGGCTGTTGAAGAACCTGCAGGCCCGCAACCCGGCCTCGGTCGAGGTGGTGGCCCTGCTGCGCAAGCCCGATGCGGTGAAGGTGCCGGTTCAGGTGAAGTACGTCGGTTTCAACATCCCGAACGAGTTCGTGGTGGGCTACGGCCTGGACTACGCCGAGCGCTATCGCGACCTGCCCTACATCGGACGGCTCAAGCCTTCCGTCTACGGCGGCTGACGGAGTCAGTCGCTCCGTAGACCCGACCGCTCTGTAGCCAATCCGAGCGTTCCGCGGCGCCGAGCAGCACCATCTCGGTTAGCTCACATAAGCTGGTTGATGAGGAACTCCCTCGCTGCGCGCAGCGTTCAATTAAAGCAGGCCCACCTGGCTGCGTGTACCGTCCGACCCAGCATTTCCCGGCCCTTGATCAGGAGGACTCGCCCGGTTGTCACTGACCGGGCGGACGCAAAATGGATCGTAAGCGCCTAGCTCGCTCACCGATACTGTGGATCGCCGTCGCAGTCATCCTGCTCTTCGCCCTGCCGCAGATGCTGGCGGGCGAGAGCCCCTACAAGTCCGTGAAGACCTCTGAGGCGCTGGCCCAGATCACCTCGGGCAACGTCAAGACGGCGACGATCCACGACAAGGAGTCGCGGCTCGAGCTCGAGCTGAAGGAGCCGTTCGCGGGCAAGACCAAGATCAGCGCGTCCTACCCGAGCGAATACGCCCCGGCCCTGACCACCGATCTGCGGACGAGGTCCGAAGGCGCGGAATTCACCACCAAGCAGAGCAAGCAGAGCGCCCTTGTCAGCATCCTGCTGTCGCTGCTGCCGATCCTGCTGATCGTGGGCGTGCTGCTGTTCGTGATGTCCAACATGCAGGGCGGCGGCTCGAAGGTGATGAGCTTCGGCCGCAGCAAGGCCAAGCTGGTCAGCAAGGACACCCCGAAGACCACCTTCGCCGACGTCGCGGGCGCTGACGAGGCGATCGAGGAGCTGCACGAGATCAAGGACTTCCTGTCAAACCCGGCCCGCTACCAGGCGATCGGGGCCAAGATCCCGAAGGGCGTCCTGCTCTACGGCCCGCCCGGCACCGGTAAGACGCTGCTGGCCCGCGCGGTGGCCGGCGAGGCCGGCGTGCCTTTCTACTCGATCTCCGGCTCGGACTTCGTCGAGATGTTCGTCGGTGTGGGCGCCTCCCGGGTCCGCGACCTGTTCGAGCAGGCCAAGTCCAACGCCCCCGCGATCGTGTTCGTCGACGAGATCGACGCCGTCGGCCGGCACCGCGGCGCCGGCATGGGCGGCGGCCACGACGAGCGCGAGCAGACGCTCAACCAGATGCTCGTCGAGATGGACGGCTTCGACGTCAAGGGCGGCGTCATCCTCATCGCCGCCACCAACCGGCCCGACATCCTGGACCCGGCGCTGCTGCGCCCGGGCCGCTTCGACCGCCAGATCGCCGTCGACCGCCCCGACATGCAGGGCCGCCGGCAGATCCTCGAGGTGCACGCCAAGGGCAAGCCGATGGCGCCCGGCGTCGACCTAGAGGTCATCGCCCGCCGCACCCCCGGCTTCACCGGCGCCGACCTCGCCAACGTCATCAACGAGGCCGCGCTGCTCACCGCGCGCACCGGGCAGAAGACGATCACCCTCGAGACGCTCGAGGAGTCGATCGACCGCGTCATGGCCGGCCCGCAGCGGCGGACCCGGCTCATGAGCGACAAGGAGAAGAAGGTGACGGCCTACCACGAGGCCGGCCACGCCCTCGTCGCGCACGCGCTGCCGAACACCGACCCGGTGCACAAGGTGACGATCCTCCCGCGCGGCCGCGCCCTGGGCTACACGATGGTGCTGCCCGAGGAGGACAAGTACTCCCAGACGCGAGCCGAGCTGCTCGACACCCTCGCCTACGCGATGGGCGGCCGCGCCGCCGAGGAGCTCGTCTTCCACGACCCGACCACGGGCGCCAGCAACGACATCGAGAAGGCCACCGGCGTCGCGCGCGCCATGGTCACCCAGTACGGCATGAGCGAGCGGCTCGGCGCGGTCAAGTTCGGCCAGGCCACCGGCGAGGTCT